>CAXTJC010000041.1:0-11413 GCA_964244225.1 uncultured Acidobacteriaceae bacterium | reverse complement strand
CATGCTGTCCCCCGGATTGCTCGTCGACGCGCGTTCAGGCCTTGCTCGCAACGGGCTCTGCCTGCACGGCACCACCCTCGCCTGGTGCGAGAAACAGATTCGTTTCGAGGCCATGCTGTCGCGTGTAGAGGTCGAAGTACCGGCCATGCTCCGCAAGCAGCATGCTGTGCGTGCCCTGTTCGACAATATTGCCCTGCTCGATGACCAGAATCTGATCGGCCCGGCGAATGGTCGAGAGCCGATGCGCGATGACAAACGTCGTCCGCCCTTGCATCAGGTAGTTTAAACCGGTCTGAATCATCGCCTCCGACTCTGAATCGAGCGAGCTCGTGGCCTCATCGAGGATCAGGATGCGTGGGTCGGCAAGAATAGCGCGTGCGATAGAAAGCCGCTGCCGCTGTCCGCCGGAGAGTTTGACGCCACGCTCTCCAACAATAGTCTCGTACCCTTCCGGAAAGCGCTCGGCAAACTCATCCACACGGGCAATACGACAGGCTTCCATCAACTGCTGCTCGGTTGCCTCCGGGCGAGAGAAGAGAATGTTCTCGCGAATGCTGCCGTCAAAAAGGAATGTCTCCTGCAAAACGACGCCGAGTTGGCTGCGATAGCTTGAGAGCTTCACGGTTGAGAGATCCACGCCGTCAACGAAGACGTGACCGCCAGTCGCGGTATGGAACGCACACAGCAGCGAGATGATGGTCGACTTGCCTGACCCCGAAGAGCCAACCAGCGCCGTCGAAGTCCCGGGGCGGGAGGTAAACGAAATGCCGTGCAGCACCGGCTTTCCCGGCTCGTAGGCGAACGTGACATCGTCGAAGATCACCTCACCGCGTAGAACCGGCAAGGCTATGGCGCGTGTGGGCTCGCTATCCTCCTCCTGTTCCGACAGGATCTCCGACGTGCGATCAATGCCGGCAATGGCCTCGGTCAACTGCGTGCCGATCGAAACAAGCTGCACAATCGGAGCGATCATAAAAGCCAGAAACATCACATAGGTGACATACCCGCCCTTCGTGAGCTGACCGGCGACAACCTGATGCGCTCCGAGCCACATCACTAGTGCGCCGACAAAGCCAAGAACCGCTGTTGAGGCCAGCGACATAAAACTCTGCGCCGTTAGGGAGCTGTTCACATTGAGCAGAAGGCGTTGCGCGCCTGCGGCAAACACGTTCGCCTCACTTTCCTCCGCATGGTATCCCTTTACAACGCGAACCCCGCCCAGCGACTCTGTCAGACGCCCGGTGACCTCGGCATTGATCTTCGAGCGCTCCCGAAAGATAGGGCGGATGACCTTAAAGGCGCGCTGAAGAATGAGACCGAATATCATCAAAATGACAAACGTCAGCAGCGTCATCTTGACCGAAAGCGAAATCAGGTAACAGAAGGCGAAGATAGCCGTGAGCACGCCGCCGAAGAAGTCGATCACGCCGGTGCCGATAATGTTTCGGACGCCTTCCACATCCGTCATGATGCGAGCGACCAGAGTCCCTGTGCGGTTGGAGTCATAGAAGGAGACAGGCAGCCGGCCTATGTGCGACTGCACCTGTGTGCGAAGTTCCGCGATCAGCCGCTGCCCGGCCTTGGACAGCAGCTGTGTCAGCGTAAAAGACGTGATGCCCTGCAGAATCGTGGCTGTTACGACCGCACCGACAATCATGGGCAGAAGCCCGATCTGCCGCTTGTCCATCACGTCGTCGATCAGGTAGCGCGTACTTGCAGGAAGGATCAGACCGCTGGCACGATTGACGATCATCAGCGCGAAGCCGCCGGCGAGCAGCCATCGTCGTGGATAAACCAGCTTCCTAATCTCCGGCAAAACCTTCTTGAGCGCCGGTTTTGGCCGCTCCGCGCTTAGGCCGGCCGTCGTCGCGCGGCCGGTTCCGCGCGGAGCGCGATCGCCGCTGGGCAGATTGGGAGATCCGAAGCTGGAACTGATCGACATGAAAGACCTTTCAACGTGCGCGTCACCCGCGTGAAGAAGCTAAACAGCGAGGCGAGTCCGGCGTGCCGCGATAAACGATCGAACACAGAGAAGCACAAACAACAGACAGACCAGCGACATCGCCGCCTTCTCTTCAATGGCGACCGGATGCTCAAAAAACGCGCCATGAGCTAACCGGAAGACATCGATATCGGCCTTGATGCTGCCTAGAAACAGCAGCAGCGCCAGCGTAACGGCAATGTGCATCCAGAGCATGCGCTTCTTCGGCTCGGGCGAGCTTGCCAGCGCGCCAAAGATGCAAAACAAAAGCCCTGCCGCGGCAGGAATAAGAGCTGTGGGATGGTTCGAGCCGGTGGCAATAAAACCAGCTATCGCAATCAAAATAAGGAGAACGCCGAGGCTGATCGTTAGTTTTGCCATTATGAGTAGAACTCCTTTAAATCGCCCTGCTACCGGTTCAAATTACTAGAGTGCAGCTAAGCCTTTGCGGCCTTCTGGATCTCCGCCAGCATCTGATCCGGCGTCCACTCGTTTGTCGGATACCAGACGAGAATTCGCCCTTTGCGATCAATCAGCGCAGTGGATAGTGAGTGGTAGAGAGACCCCGACTCGCCCGGAGTGATGCCGACACCAAAGAACTGGGCCACCTCCGGAAGCTCCTTCTCGGACGGAGCGGCAAAATCCCAGTGCGCAAAGGTCTCCTTGGTAAAGCGGCCGGTATACGCTCCGCCGTAGCTCCGCAGAACCTGTGGTGTGTCATAAGCGGGATCGAACGAGATCGAGAGCAGGTGCGTCTCTCCATACAGCTTGGGGTTTTTTGCCAGGGCTTCGTCGATGGTCGCGAAGTTCCGGCTCATGCGCGGGCAATAGTCGGCGATCGTGCAGCGCGTGTAAACGAACGTTGCAAGAAGCAGCCGTCCGCGAAACTGGTCGATATGAATCGTGCGGTTGGACTGGTTCAGCAAAGCGAAGTCAGGCACCTGATCACCGGACGTTGGCGTGTGGTACTGCACGACAGGCCTGTAGTCGGGCCGCGCCTGTGCAATCACGACAACCTCATCGAGCATGGGGTCCGTAAAGCCGTCCGCATCCTTGCGAACCAGAATCGTCGCTGTGATCCGGTCTCCGGGATGAAGCTCGCTCGCCACGGCTGGGTCGTTCAGCTTATACGGCATGGTCATCGCACCCATGAAGCCCGGAACCGCCTCGTGATCGAGCGTGATGCTGCTTCCCTGCACAGCAACAACCCTTCCCCGGACAGGAAAGTGCTGAAGCGGCGCGGAGTTTGAACGAACGGGCAGACCCTGCGGCGTGCTGCGGCAGCCCAGACCGCCTGCCAGCGCCAGAGAAGCAATAAGCACCATCGAAAGTCCGCGAAATGAATGGGTCACACTCACGATGATAATAGGTGACGGCGTTCCCGCCACGCATGGGACCGATCGAGGTTGAGGAGATGAAGATAGAAGCACACGCGGCGGAGCGACGGATCCCGGCGGAGAGAAAGATTCCATCAATCTCCATGATGCACTTCGCCTTTGTCCTTACGGGCTTGGGGACAGCGATGCTGGGACCGCTTCTTCCTCTGCTCACAAAACAATGGCATCTGCTCGATGAACAGAGCGGTTTACTGCTTTTATCCCAGTTTTGCGGCTCCTTCCTGGGGGGCGCCACGATGTCTTGGAGGCTCAAACGAGACCTGCTGCTGGGCATATCAGCCTCAACCCTTGGCCTGTTCTTCTTCGCCGTTGCGCCGGGCCTAGCCGTAGCGTGCCCTGCTCTCTTCATCACCGGCTTTGGCCTCGGACACTCCATCACCGCAGTTAACATCCTTGCCGGTCGGCGATTCATGGAGAAACGTGCCTCGGCTCTTTCGCTTCTAAACTTTTTCTGGAGCTTCGGAGCCATGCTGGCTCCCTTACTCTCCGGCTGGCTTACACCGCACTTTTTCCTTCCCCACCTTCTTCTCGCGCTTGCCGCGCTCTTTGCTGTCTGCGGCGCGGGTCTCGCGCTTGAGATGCGAGATGGCTTTACAGATGTGCGGACCGTGGAGGAGCCGCTCGCAAGCGGCACCAGATCGGGTCTGCACCTGAAGACCTTTGTGTTCTTCATGGGAATGCTGTTCTTCTATGGCGGGTTGGAGACCTGTCTCAGCGGCTGGCTGACCACCTACGCCTTTCGCTACGGGGACAAGACTCTGACGATCAGCCAGTACACAACTCTTCTTCTGTGGATGAGCCTCACACTTGGCCGCATAGGATCCGCCGGGCTCCTTCGCGCACTCCCGGAGACCCTAGTCTGGAGGCTGGCTCTAAGCGCAACCCTGCTTCTGACCGCCGGCCTGGCGCTCGCTCATACAGCCACCAGCATCGCTCTGGTCACGGTGCTTCTCGGCCTGAGCCTCTCGCCCTGGTTCCCTGTCACGTTTTCTCTGCTGATGGGGGAGCGGCCGCGTGCACGGCAGGCAGGCATCGTAATTGCGGTGAGTGGCTTGGGCGCAGCGTCGCTCCCCTGGCTGATGGGCGTGATCTCTACGCGCTCGGGGTCGCTGCAGCGAGCGCTCGTCGTTCCTCTCTTTGCGGCAATCCTGCTTCTCGCCATGAGCCTCGTCAAGCGGTCACAGGCGAAACTCGCCTAACTCCTCGCGGCACGATGCTGTGGAAAGCAGGGCCACCAGGCTCGGCATCCCAGCGTATCCTTAACGTTATGGGTGAGATGGTTTCAGCCGAGGTCCTCGCCGCCCTCGATCAAGGCACTCTCATTCTTACGCCAAATGAAAGGGCAGCACGCATTGTGCAGGATGCCTGGGATCAGGCGCAGTGCGATAGGCAACGAGCGCGATGGGAGCCCGCCAGAGTTCTAAGCTGGCACAGCTGGATGCAACTTCTTTGGAGACGGCTTCTGCTCGACGGCAAGGTGTCTGCCCTGCTGCTCACGCCGCTGCAGGAGCAGTGGATCTGGCGAAGTGTGATCTCGGCGAGTGAGATCTCCTCCAGCGTGCGCACGGTGGATTCTCTGATCGATCTCGCAGCAACGGCCTGGCGACGAGCGTGCGCCTACAGTGCCCAGGTTCGATTGCGAAGGTCCACCCAGTATTTACAAGGGGACGCGCTGCAGTTTGCGCTATGGGTCCGCGTATTTGAGGACACATGTCGTAAAGACTCGCTGCTCAGCGAATCCCTGCTTGAAGAGGAGCTCATCAGGCATCTCGATCTGCGGGATGTCCAACAGTCCGGTCATGGCGCGCTGCTTCTTGGCTTTGATCGGCTCACGCCTGCGCAAGACGATTTTACTAAGTTTCTTCGATCGCTCGGTATGCCTGTCGCGCAGGTCGAGCAAGCTCCAGTGCGGGAATGTGTGCTCGTGGAGGCTAAAGATGAGACACAGGAGCTGCGCGGATGCGTGCGATGGATCCGCGCCACTCTCGACCAGTCACCCAACGCTCGCATCGCTCTCATAATTAACGATCTTGAGGCCGAGAGAGAGAGGATTGATTCCGTCCTGCGCGAGCTCCTCTCCCCTGAACTGGAGAACATCGCAGCAGACACAGAGCTCGCGCCCTATGAGTTCTCTCTCGGCCGGCCGATGTCCCACGAATCCATGATCCACGCCGCCCTGGATCTGCTTCACTGGGCCGTGGGGCCGCTCTCTCTCGATCAGGTCAGCCGTCTTCTGCTCTCTCCATACTTCGCTGCGGCTGGTCAAGAGGCCGCGGCCCGCGCGGCATTTGATGCGCTCGGTCTGCGTCATCAGCTACGGCTCCGCCCTAAGGTCACCATCAAAGCTTTGCTGCACGAGCTCCGGCGCAACTCCGCCGCGCACGCGAGTCTACCGCTGCTTCGCCGTGCTCTCGAAGGCATGGAGCAGGCGCAGGCACAAGCGAATCTGCATGCTCGCGGCTTCGCTGATTGGGCGGAATGGGTTCGTGCGTGGCTGGCGCGATCGCAGTGGGGCCCAACCTCCGTCACGCTCTCAAGCCGCGAGTTCCAGCTGCGCGAACGATGGGAGGGCGCGCTCGATAAACTCGCCACCTTGGATTGTCTGGGCGGCATGATTGACCTTCGTGAGTTTCTCGAACCTCTCGGCCGTCTGACAAAGCAGCTTATCTTCGCACCCGAAGGGAAAAATGCCTCAGTCCAGATTCTCGGTCCGCTTGAAGCTGCAGGACAGCACTTCGATGCGATCTGGGTGCTGCGTACAGGAGAGATGCATTGGCCCCACGGCAAAGCCGCGCTGCCGTTGCTCCCTTGGGCTTTGCAACGCGAGCTGGGGATGCCGGGCACTGACCCGGAGCGCGAGCGAGTATCCGCGCAGCAGCTCACACGCCGCCTCGCCGGGTCCGCGCCCAAGGTCGTCTTCAGCTACGCGGAATCAACCTCGACACAGGGACGTCAACGGGCGGCAGCCTGTATTCGCGATCTACATCTTCCAGGCATGGACCTCATAGACCTGGTGGGTCCCGAGCAGAGCGCCATCCCCATACCGCTTGAGTCCGTGGCGGATGACAGCAGAATCGTCCCGCTTCTCGACCAGGTGCATCGCGGTGGTGTGCGCCTGTTGGAGATGCAGGCTGCGTGCGGATTTCGTGCCTTTGCCGAGCTGCGGCTTGGCTCCTCCGAGCTTCGCGACCGTGAGCTGGGACTGAATGCGATCGAGCGCGGCAGCGTCGTACATGATGCTTTGGAAGAATTCTGGAAGTCAGTCGGGAGCCAGCGCGAGCTGCACGTCATGGGGCCGAGCGAACGCGAAGAGATGGTGCAGCGCGCCGTAACGAAGGGTCTCTCACGCGCGCATCGAGGCCAGGCCGACCGCTGGGATAAAGCCTACCTGGAAGCGCAGCAGATCCGTTTGAGCAGATTGCTCCGCGACTGGCTTGAGGTGGAACTCCGTCGCCCGGAGTTCACCGTCGTCGCGCAGGAGGAGGCACGAAAGAACATCTCTTTAGGCCCTCTCCGTCTTTCTGTACGCGTGGATCGAATCGACCTCGTCGATGGCCAGCAGGTCATCCTTGACTACAAGACCGGCGAAACCAGCACGACTGAGTGGCTCGGCGATCGGCCCGACAAACCACAGGTGCCGCTCTACGCCATTCTTGCCAGCAAAGCGGCAGCCCAGAGCGAGGAGGGCGCATCTGCTCCTCTAGCAGCGGTCGGGTTCGGTCAGGTGCGCGCAGGCAAAGACATGCGGCTGCGCGGCTTTGAAGCAGTTCCAGGCATTCTGAATGTGGCCGCATCCGGAGCGCCGGCGCGCATGGACGCCTGCAGCTTTCAAGAGCAGGTCGAGCGCTGGCATGAGGTGCTCGAACGGCTGGCAATCGAGTTCGCTGCGGGCGACATACGCGTGCGCCCGAAGCAGTACCCCTCAACCTGCGAGCACTGTGGCCAAAGGATGCTATGCCGCCTCGATGCATCCAGCCTCACGGACGAGGTTGACGCAGAGGACGAGGACCATCGCCATGGCTGAGCTCCTGCAAATGCCTTCCATCAGCGCACCGGATACATTGGCGCGTGAGCAAGCGTTAGATGTCGAGCGATCTTGGATCGTTGAAGCACCCGCGGGCTCAGGCAAGACCGGGCTTCTCATCCAGCGGTATCTCCGGCTGCTTGCTCACTCAAGCGTTACAGATCCGGAACAGGTGCTCGCCATCACCTTCACCAAAGCAGCGACAGAGGAGATCCGCACGCGCATCCTCAAGGAGCTGCGACAAGCGCACGATTCCTCCAACGACGAGGTTAAAGCCGGCTCAGACTACGATTGCACCACACGATCCCAGGCCAGAGCCGTTCTACAACGGGACTGCGCCATGAATTGGCGCCTGCTTGATGAACCACGTCGTCTCCGAATCCGGACCATCGATGCCGTCTGTGCCGAGATCGCGCGCTCGCTTCCTGTTCTGTGTGGAGGCAATGGCTCACTCATCCCCGTGGAGGAGCCATCCTCTCTTTATCTTGAAGCAGCCCGGCGGACCTGGTCGCATCTTGGCGGAGACGACGCCGCACTTAGCGACGCTCTGCGCGCCTTGCTGCTGCACCGCGATGGCAATCTCGAAGCTTGTGTCTCGCTGGTGGCTGAGATGCTGGGCACGCGTGAACAGTGGGGCTCGCTAGTTCCCCTTCGGGAAGAAGACCTCACCGACGAGGCGCTTGATTCAAGGCTGCGGGACCAACTCGATCGATCGCTGGAGCAGGTCGTCTGCGAGGGCTTGAGTCGTCTCTCCCGGGCATTTCCGAAGCAGATCCTGCGGCGTCTCGCCAGTATTGCCAATACTCTCAGTGAACGCTCCGGCTATGGCAACCAACCCTCTCCCCTCGCGGTCTGCCGTGAGCTTCGCGGCTCGCCGAGCGATGCAGCAGAGCATCTCGTCTACTGGCGCGCACTCGCACATCTGCTCATTGCGCCCTCCAAAGGCACATGGCGCAACAGCTTCAACAGCAATCACGTTCGCTTCGAGACAAACGCTAAAGACAAAATTTTGCTGAAGGAGATCCTGTTTGAGATACAGGGCCACCCCGATCTGCTTAACCTTTTAAACGAAATCGGAACTCTGCCGCCGTCCAGGTTTCCAGCCGAGCAATGGCCTATCACCAAAGCGCTCTTCCGCGTTCTTCGGCAGTCGCTGGCGGAGTTGCAGATTGTCTTCAGCGAAAGCGGTCAGTCGGACTTTACTGAGCCATCGCTTCTCGCGCGCTATGCACTGCGGCAGCAGCATGGCGCCAATAACCTTGAAATCGCGCTCGGGACCGAGCTGAAGCATCTGCTCGTCGACGAGATGCAGGACACCAGCGCACGTCAATACGAGCTCATCGAACACCTGACGAATGGCTGGCCAGACGAAGGCAAGACCGTCTTCCTCGTCGGTGATCCCAAGCAGTCCATCTATCTCTTCCGGCAGGCCCGCGTCGAGCGATTCGTTAAGACCATGCGCACCGGCCTCTTGGGAAATCTGCCGGTGGAGCCGCTCTATCTCACTGCCAACTTCCGGTCACAGGCCAGACTGGTCGCCGCCTTCAACCACGACTTCAGCAAAGTGTTTCCATTGACAAGTGCCCGATCCGAAGATGTCGCCTACGTGCAGGCGTCTCCGACCCGAAAGCTCACACCTGAACTCGACGGCGTCGATGGTGCCGCATGGCATCTGACGGTTGCCTCCGGTGATGCTCATGAAACAAGGCACGCGATCAAGGCTCAGGTCATGCACAACGCCCAGGAGTTGCGAGGGATTGTCGAGCAGTGGCGCGCTCGTCCGCTTCCTGCAGGCCGAACCTCTCCATGGCGGATTGCGGTGCTGGTGCAGTCCCGGAACAGTCTCGCCAGGGTTCTCCCGGAGCTGCGCCGAGACACGCCGATCCCCTTTCGCGCTCTCAAGATCGATACGCTCGATGAGCGGCGGGAGATCCTCGATCTTCTCGCTCTCACTCGCGCTCTGATGCATCCCGCGGACCGCACCGCATGGCTTGCCGTGCTGCACGCTCCATGGTGCGGCCTCGGCATGGCTGATCTGCATACGCTAACCGGACGGGACGACGATCGGTTCCTTGGCAGCACTGTGATGGACTTGATCGCCGCGCATGGCACAGAGATCTCCACTAATGGCATCCTGCGGCTCGAACGAACGTGGCCGGTTCTTGATGCCGCGGTACGCGCGGCGCCGCACGTCCGGCTGCCGGAGCGTGTCGAGCGAACATGGCGATCGCTCGGCGGAAACCTTTACCTCGACGACACATCCCTTAGAAACGCGAACACCTTTCTCGATCTTCTCCGCACCCTTGACCGAGAAGAAGGTGAGGTCAGACTGTCTGCGTTGATGCGTAGGCTCAAATGCCTCTACGCCTCACCGGACAACATTGAGGACGCCATCGACCTTGTTACTATTCACAGCTCCAAAGGCCTTGAGTGGGATGTAGTTCTGGTGCCGGAGCTGGAGCGGCGCGCGCCCGCGACTAAATCGCGACTCTTTGAGTGGGAAGAGTTGTTGGACGGCGGTGTTATCCTTGCGCCAATCGCCGCGAAGGGCGACGAAGCCGCCTTGCTCAACCGCTGGCTGCGCTCGCTGCGATCGCGCCGGGAGACCGCCGAAAGAAAACGCCTCTTCTACGTCGCCTGCACACGCGCGCGGGAAGAGCTGCACCTCTTCGGCACTGCCTCCATGCGACAGGATGGGAGCGTCACTGCTACATCTGGCAGCCTGCTTGAAGCCGCATGGCCCGCGGCAGAGAACCGAATCGCCGCACTGGACGAAGCGGCCCTGGCGACAGCTCCTCGGTATAACGCAGTCTTCGATCTCGCTGCCGCTGCCGCGGGATCGGATATAACTGAGCCGGCTGCATCTCCGCTGCTAGAAAGTCTACCCCTGAGCGTTCGCCCATTTCCAGCCTCAATGGCGCGTGCATCTAGCGATAGCAAGAAAGAAATGCCGGGCAGCGCTCCTCTCTCGCGGCCGCACGGGTCCTTCGCCTCGCGTTGTCTCGGTATCGCTGTCCATACCTTTCTGGAAGAGGCAGCCGCCGCCTTGGCGCGAGGCACGACGATCCCGCAGCTCCTCTCAGACCTTTCGTTATGGGAGCCGCGAATGCGTGCCGTGATCCGAGCGAACGGACTTGCACTGCAGACTGTCGATCAGCAGCTTCGAACCGTCATGACAGCGGTGCGCGGAACTCTCGCCGATCCTGTGGGGCAGTGGCTTCTTGGAGCGCGGAGCCAGGCCCGCAGTGAGCTTGCCTTGACCTCGTGGGACGAGAGGGCGAGACACTCTCGCATCGATCGCATCTTCAGGGCGGGAGCAACACCGGGCGAAACTGGAGATCAGTATCTTTGGATCATCGACTACAAGACCGCCAGCGATGCGGCTGCTGCATACGACCATAAGGCGCTCCAGTATTTTCTCGATCGAGAACAGCAGCGCCACCAGCCGCAGCTCAAAGGGTATGCCCGGCTCATGGGCGAAGATAACACCCGAGTTGGGCTATGGTTTCCGCTACTCCGGCAGCTGCGATGGTGGACGATAGAAGACAACAACGCCGTGCCAGCGTCAAACCCGCACGCTACTCCGCTCTCGGCTCCATAAGCTCCGCCGCTGCCTCTGCAGGTCTGCTGTTATGCCGCACATCAAAGCCGCGAACCCAGAAGATCACGTCCTCGGCTATGTTTGTCGCGTGGTCGCCGACCCGCTCCAGATTGCGTGCAATGATCAGCGCATTCAGAGACTGCGGCGTGAGTTCAGGGCGCTCCTTGATCAATGTAGACAGCGAGTAGAAGGCGCTGTTGTTCATCTCATCGACCTGATCATCGAGCGTCAGCACAGAACGCGCGAGCTCCGCATCGGCTTCAATAAAGGCCTGCAGCGCCTTTCGCACCATAGCCGCTGCAAGCGACGCCAGTCGCGGAATATCGACCGGCAGATCGATATTCGCGAACGCACCCATCTCGCGCACGCGCACCGCAATGTTCACCGCCTGGTCGCCCACTCTTTCAAGA
>CAXTJC010000040.1:0-11604 GCA_964244225.1 uncultured Acidobacteriaceae bacterium | reverse complement strand
GCGTCAAAATCGGTTATCTGCGCAGTGGCAAGCAGGACTCCGCTTCGGTGATCGTAGGCGATCGTGCCAAGACCTATGCTGACCTGGGCAATGCGCCTGAGCAGGATAACGACCCGGCACAGGCCGACAATGACGCCGGGCAGACGAAGCTGGGGATTACGGTCTCAGCGGTTCCGCAACAGCTTGCTCAGAAGCTTGGGCAAAAGGGCGGTGTCATTATTACAAGCGTTGCCCCTGGCTCGTTTGCGGAGGAGATCAATCTTAGCAAGGGCAACATCATCGTCGAGATCAACAAGAAGCCGGTGACGGACGAGGCAAGCTATCGCGCGATAGTCGGCGCGCTGCGCTCCAAGGATGACGTAGTCTTTGTCATACGCGATGCGCAGGGGCGGCAGAGCAATAATGTGTACGTCGGTGGAACCCTGCCGTAAGAGAGCAGAGAAGGCAAGAGAGAGGTGCGACTCAGAGGTCGCACCTCTTTTTGTTCTTGACGTAATCGAGGCGACGATTAGCTGGCCCGAAAGCGTTATATAGGACGCAACCATTGACTTGCGCTTCAGTAACTGAAGCGTTACTCTCCTCCTCATAGATGACGTGCTCAAAGCCGTCTCCATCCTAAAAGACGAGGTATTCCCCTGATGATGATGCGATCCGGCCGTCTGCTTGCGGGCATTGCGCTTGTATTTGTCGCAATCCCTAGCTTCGCGTACAGCCACTCACGTCGCGGACCGACCTCGCAGCACAGCTTTTCAAAGCGGACCGGCAAGCCTATCGCGCGGCCCACGGGCCAGCACGCGATTGACGACAGCCGGGCGGCCCAGATTCAGACCGCGCTCTCTGGCGCCGGATACCTGCAGGGTGAGCCGACAGGGCGCTGGGACACGTCGACGCAGGCTGCTATGCAGCGCTACCAGGCGGATCATGGCTGGCAGACGAAGCTGATTCCGGATTCGCGCGCGATCATCAAGCTGGGCCTGGGACCCAACACGTCCGGTGATTCAACTCCGACAGCTCCTTCGGGAAACGACAAGGCCGAGGCATTTTTTCCAGACCACATGTAGGCTGGTTTAAGCCTTACCGAACCATCAGTAATGCGGTCTTCAGCCGGTTTATAGCAGCTGACCGAAGTTGCGAGACACGGGAGACGGTCAGGCTCAGAACATCACCAATCTCCTTCAAGGTGAGCTCTTCGTAGTACGACAGAGTGATGATCAGCCGCTCCCGCTCCGGCAGCGACTCGATGGCGTCAACCAGAGCCTGCTTCAACTCCCCTTTCAGACAAAGTGTGAGCGCATCCTGCGCATTGGGATCGGCGAGAGAGGCGAGCAGGTCCTGGCCTTCAGCATCCTCTCGCTCAGCCTGCAGGCTCTCGGTTTCGAGATTGTGCGCGGCGGTGAGAGTTTCGCGCAGTTCGCTGAGGGTGATGCCGACCTCGCGGGCCAGATCGGCGTCCGCAGGAGCGCTGCCATGGCCGGCGGTGAGCGTTCGGCGGGCCTGCTCGATGTCGCGAACCTTGCGGCGCAGGCTGCGCGTTCCCCAATCGAGCTCTCTAAGGGAGTCGAGGATTGCGCCGCGGACACGGAACTCGGCATAGGTGCGGAACTGCGTCTGCTTTGACTGCTCGAACTTCTGCGCAGCATCGACCAAGCCGAGATAGCCGGCGGAGATGAGGTCTTCGACCTCGATATGGCGCGGGAGCGTGCGATGAAGACGGCGAGCTACGGCCCGCACCATCGGCATGTAGTCGGCAATGTTGATCTCGCCTGCACTTACAGGCGTTGAGGCTTGCGATGCAACCTGAGACAGAGAGTTCCACGGAGCGACGCTGGCGGAGTTGTAAAGAGCCTGTGCGGGGGAAACTACTTCGTTTGCGAGAACTGCGACCAGTGTTGCCATCTTGTGCCTCCGGACTGACTCGGCGGTTGAATCACCGATGCCTGGATAAATGCAACCGGCATGCCACTTCGCTGATACTTCTCTTAGTATTCTTCTATCCTTCGCTTTTTATTGGTCTATCTCATTCATTTGTATAGGTCGAGTGCTGTGATTCTGAAAAGCGAAAGGATTACGAATCCTAAGGCGAAGAGGAGACGAAGCCTAGTTCTCGGGAGTCGATGAGAGATCACTAAGGAACAGATTAGAGTAAGTGAATTAAAGACGAAGATTGAGTGGTGCGGAGGCGAATACGGATTGTTCAACAGAGAAGAACTGGATGTATTCGGGACAAATACACTTGCGTGGTGGGTTGTTGCAGAGAGGTCTAAGCCAGTGATTCTGGTGGAATCACGGCTAGGTCAAAGCTCGTGAAGGTGTGTAGCCGGTCGAGCAAACAGCAGGTCTCTCCACTTCGCAAGATGCAGAAGCTGTCTTGCTTCGGTTGAGATGACACACTCTATATCAATAGGAGCACGTCCCTGTCGTGGAGATGATCCAGCTGTGGGATGTTCCTACGAACGGGGCCGGCGTCGTATGCGGATATGGGATCGGTCGATCTCGGCTTGATCCCCGCAAAGAATCGTCGCGCGCTCCAGGACGTGCATCAGTTCACGCACATTTCCGGGCCAGCGATGGGAGAGTAGCTCTTCGAGAGCGTCCGGGGTGAGCTGCTTCCGGGTGGACCGCTGCGCGAGCCGATCGAGAAAGTGTTCGGTGAGCGCCGGGATATCCTCCATGCGGTCCACCAAGGCAGGAATCTCCACCGGGAATACGGCGAGGCGGTGGTAGAGATCGAGGCGGAAGGCGCCTTCCTCCGAGCGCTGCTCAAGCGGCTGGTGCGTCGCGGCAATAACGCGGACGTTCACATAGGAGACGGTGTTTTCGCCGACACGCTGGATCTCGCCGCACTCAAGGAAACGGAGCATCTTGGCCTGAAGGCCGAGGGGCATCTCGCCGATCTCATCCAGAAACAGGGTTCCGCCGTCAGCGGCTTCGATACGGCCCACGCGGGACTGCGTTGCACCGGTAAAGGCGCCGCGGGTGTGGCCGAAGAGCTCGGCTTCGAGGAGGGTTTCGGGAATAGCGGCGCAGTTCAGGATCGCCATCGGCCGCTCGCAGCGCGGACTGAGCGCATGGACGGCCTCGGCGACGAGTTCCTTTCCTGCGCCGGTCGGGCCTTCTATCAGAACAGTCGTCTCGCGCGGAGCGACCAGGCGAATGATGCGGGCAAGCTCGCGCATAGGGGCGCTTTGGCCGATCATGCCGGGAAGGCCCTCTGCAACCGGAGCCGTGACGCGATCGACCGGCGCACCCTCAGGGGTAGGCCGGTGAGCGTGCCGTGGCGAACGTGCTGTTCCCTCGTTCTGCCACTGCGCGTTGCGAATAGCAGCGAGCAGCTCCGGGCGGCGAGGGCTGCGGATGTCGCGAGTGAGCGCCTGGCCGTCGCCGCGGAGGAGATCGACGGTGGGAAACATGGACTGTACGAGCATGGCAAACTCGTTGACCTCGATGTCCGGCAGCCAGCGATCCACAATGAGGGCTTCGGGCAGATGCTGCTCCAGTGCGGCAAGCGCCTCCGCGGCGCCGCCTGCTTCGCGGACATGCCATCGCATAGCCGAAAGCGCAGCTCGCAAGGGAGCGCACACAGCAGGATCCGCCGAGGCAAGAAGCACGGAGCGCAGCTGCGACTCGGACTTTGTGATCGCGGGCCGAGCAATCGTGACGGTAGCCATAGCTCTTTCTGTAGATCGTTGATCAACTTCGATGGGTTAGAGGGAGGCTACCTGCAGCATAGGAACGCTTCTCTGGACCAGCGGAGTGCTCGTTCCGGCGGCTATCCGATACCCTGAACCGCGGACCGTCTCGATGATGGCCGGAACGCCAACCAGGACATCCGGCGCAAGCTTGCGGCGTAGATAGTTGATGTAAACCTCGACGACATTGGTAGAGGAGTTTTCAGGAAGCTGGAAGATCTTGCGCAGCAGATCTCCACGACTGGTGCAGCGCCCACGCTGCTCGACGAGATGCTCCAGCAACGCGAACTCCTTGGTGGTGAGCTCAATCGGAACACCTTCGCGGCGGACGGTTCTGTCGCGGCGATTCAGGATAAGCCCGTTGTGCTCGAGTGTGGCGCTGCTGAGGCGGGCGCGGCGGCGCAGTTGAGCGCGGCAGCGGGCGATCAGCTCCTGAAGGCTGAAGGGCTTGGCGATGCAATCATCGGCGCCGGTGTTGAGGCACCGAACACGAGCCTCGGCGGACTCTTCCGCCGTAAGGATAATCACAGAGCAACTCGCATGCGACTGCTGCATGCGTTCAAGCACCTCCAGCCCGCTCAGCCGGGGCAGCAGGAGATCGAGAACCATTAGGTCGAAGTCCAAACTCTGAATTCGCTCCAGTGCGGTTTCGCCGTCCGCTACCCACTGGGTTTCGTGATTGTCTGTCCCGAGGGATCGTGCAAGAAACTGCCCAAGTGCTGCGTCCTGTTCGACAATAAGTATGCGCATCGTTCCACTTCCTGACCCATACCTGCTCTGGCTCTACCGGTCGATGGGGAGTCTCCGCAGGCGCTCGAATGAGGAGCAATCTCCCTGCGGCTGCATGTATCATTGCGCCTGCAAGTTGTTCTGGCTCTGCAACTTTCGGATCAAAAAGAGGACGCGAAGAGAAGGACCTGCCCCGATCGTGGGAGACGGCGTACCAAATTAGTTCGTCCAGTTCGCTTTTTATTCGCTAGAATGACGCCATGGCGATCACGCGGCGGCAAAAAGAGGTCATCGACTTTCTCTCTAACTTCACACAGAAGAATGGCTACAGTCCATCGTATGAAGAGATTGCGAGCGGTCTGGGGCTGAATTCACTGGCGACAGTACACAAGCACGTCACGAACCTGCAGAACAAGGGAATGCTGCAGCGAGCGCATAATCGCAGCCGGTCGATTGACGTGCTGCCGTCCCGGCCTGGCAAGAAAGGGTCTGACCGGATGCCGCTGCTCGGACGTATCGCCGCGGGCCGGCCGGTTGAGGCGATCGAGAGCGCGGAGAGCATCTCGCTGGGGGACATCATCGGCAATCGGGAGGTCTTTGCGCTCGAGGTGCAGGGAGACTCGATGCGCGATGAGCACATTGTCAGCGGGGACTATGTTCTGGTGGAGCGGACGCGAACCGCGCGCGAGGGAGAGATTATCGTGGCTTTGGTGGACGGCACGGATGCGACACTGAAGCGGTTTTATCGTGAGGGCAACATGATCCGGCTCCAGCCCTCCAACGCGGAGATGGCGCCTATCTACGCGCCAGCGGCCAATGTGGCTATTCAGGGTAAGGTTCTTGGAGTGCTGCGTAAATACGCTTGAACGGTTGTGGGCTGGGTCTGCTTCTTACTGAATTCTTACTGAAGAAGACTTTCTTCGCTGGAACGAAGACGCAGCGTGCGGTCAACAGCGTACGGAGCGCGATGATTCGCTGTATGAAAGTGACGAACCTGGAGCTCTCCGAGAAGACCGATGCCAAGCATCTGGATGCCAGCCAGGATGAGAACGCCCGCAATGATGAAGATAGGGCCGTGCTGATCCAGAACATGGCCTCGGGTGACGATCTTGAGGATCAGCATCCATGTCGCAAGCGCCATGCCGGTGACCATGCCAATCGCTCCTACAGTTCCGAAGAAGTGCAGGGGTCGGGTCATGTACTTCAGCAGGAAGCGGATCGTGAGCAGATCGAAGAAGACGCGGAAGGTTCGGGAGATGCCGTAGTGGCTCTTCCCTGCTGTGCGGGCCGGATTCGAGATGGGAATCTCGCAGATGCTGGCACCGTACCAGCTCGCCAGAGCAGGGATGAAGCGATGCATCTCGCCATAGAGCGGAATGTTCTGGATGATCTCGCGCCGATATGCCTTGAAGGTGGTGCCAAAGTCGTGGATGTCGACGCCGGAGAGTGTTGCCATGAGCTTGTTTGCAGCGCGTGAGGGGATGCGGCGCAGAAGGAAGTTATCGCCACGCTGGTAGCGCCAGCCGCTCACGACGTCGTAGCCCTCTTCGAGCTTGGCGAGGAAGCGCGGGATTTCGTCGGGATCGTGCTGAAGATCGCCGTCCATGGCGAGGATGAAGTCCCCCTGCGCGTGATCGAAGCCGGCTGCGAGCGCGGAGGTCTGACCGAAGTTACGGCGGAGTTTCACGACTAGAACGCGAGAGTCGACAGCTGCAATCTCTTCGAGCAGCCGATAGGTGCGGTCGCGCGAACCATCGTCAACAAAGACGAGCTCGAAGGTCTCACCGACCTGCTCCATGACGGCCTTCAGACGATCATAGAGGGCGGTTACGTTGTCTTCTTCGTTATGAAAGGGAACGACGACAGAATATTTTGGCACGCTTAGATGATACTCCGGAAGCAGCGGTCCGGACCGCGATTTGGGTCCCGATTGTTCCTTCTGTTGATCGGGCAACAGGGGCCATCTGCTTCTAAACGTTACCCTGTTGCGTGGAAGGGTACTTGGCAGGGAGCGGCGGACGCCTCAGAATAGGTGCAGCGGCGATGAGGACCGGTCATGGTACGCGCAGGCAATCAATTGGAACACCGAGCCGAGGCGCATCGAGGGGCGATGCGATGCTGAGGACTGTTCTGATTGGTCTTGGAGTCCTAGTTCTCTGTGTATTCGCATATGTCGGCTACAACAGCTATGCGGTTGGACGGCACACGACGGCAGACGATGTCTATACGGGCGCAGCCGTGAATCCAACGGCCGAGGCGAAGCCTGCCGCGGATGGAAGCTCGGCCTTTCCGGCAACCGCCACCACGGGAGCGGGCCAGGGCGGCAATGCCGAGGTGACGGCGCAGGGTGCGCCCACGGCGGGCGGCGTCGCTCCTCCGGCGACGGACAGCATCGTGCCGAATCCGCCTAATGGCGAGACGTTTGGCGGATCGGGACACTACCAGCTCTATCGACAGGGCGACCTGACATGGCGGCTGAATACCGATACGGGCGATACATGTGTGATCTTTGCCACCGATGAAGAGTGGCATAAACCGAAGGTGTACAAAGCAGGATGCCGTGGGAAGTAACTCCGCAGGCTGGCTGAGACTGACCGACCAAGACAATAGCCGGCTGGGGCATGCCATGGCCGTCATTTCGATGACTTTGATCGATCCGGATACTTTGCCTATGCAGCGGCGCTTCGCTCCACGTATTGTTTCGCGGTAGGCGTATTCAGCCGGAGGAGTGATCGATGATGTGTGCGGCGAGTGGCAAGCTGTCTCTTAATTTTAGATGGATGGCGGTGAGACAAGGCGCCGGGCTGCAGATCTTCCGAATGCTTCTGCTGCTTGGGCTGCTGCCGGTGCTTGGTCTGCGCCTGAGCGGGCAGACGCCAATGATTCGATTTGATGAGGGCAGCCGGACATTTCGCATCGATGCCGCCGACACCACATATGTGCTTGGGATCAACGCGGAGAAGCAGGTCCAGGCGCTCTACTGGGGCAAGCGGCTGGGCGCGGGCGATCAGTTCCCTGCTGCCACGCAGATGCCGCCGGCGGCCTCCTTCGATCTGCCGATCACGACAACGCCGCAGGAGTTTGTGGGATGGGGTGGCGGCCTCAACGTTGAGCCGGATCTGAAGATTACATCTCCGGACGGCAACCGCGATCTGGCTCTGCAGTACGTGTCGCATGCGATCGCGGGACAGACGCTGCGGATCGTCATGAAGGATGTGTCGCGTGAGGTGTACGTCACACTCGACTACATGGCGGACGGTGCGACCGGGATTCTGCGGCGATCGGCCGAGATCCAGAACCGGACGAGCGGGCCGTTCACGATTGAGCAGGTCTCGGCCGCGACGTGGAACCTGCCGCGCGGGACAGACTACCGGCTGCGCTACCTGACCGGGCGATGGGCGGCGGAGTGGACGGTCCAGGAGCGGGCTGTGCAGCCGGGGAAGACTGTGCTGGAGAGCCGGCGTGGCACGACTGGCGCGCAGAACAATCCGTGGTTCGCGATCGACCATGCGGGCGCGGGACCGGAGAGCGGGAGTGTGTGGTTCGGGGCGCTGGGATGGAGCGGATCGTGGCAGATGTCGATCGAACAGGATTTGTTACAGCAGGTGCGGGTCTCAGGCGGGCCGAACAGCTTCGACTTCGGCTACCGGCTGGGCAAGGGCGAGACGTTCAAGACGCCGCCGTTTTATGGCGGGTTTTCGAGTGAAGGCATCGGCGGGGCGTCTCGGCTGCTGCATCGCTTTGAGGTGGATTCTTTGCTGCCGCATGCGCCAAAGTCGAGGCTGCGGCCGGTGCTCTACAACTCCTGGGAGGCGACGGAGTTTCGCGTGGACGAGGCGGGGCAGATGGCGCTGGCGGAGAAGGCGGCCAGCATCGGCGTGGAGCGATTCGTGATGGATGACGGCTGGTTCGGGCAGCGCAAGGACGATCATGCCGGACTGGGCGACTGGTATGTGAATAAAGAGAAGTTCCCGAACGGGCTGAAGCCGCTGATCGATAAGGTACACGCGCTCAATATGGACTTCGGCTTATGGGTGGAGCCGGAGATGGTGAACCCGGACAGCGATCTGTATCGCAAGCATCCGGACTGGGTGCTGAACTTTAGCGGACGGCCGCGAACCGAGGCACGCAACCAATTGGTGCTGAACCTTGCGCGGCCGGACGTGCGGGCGTATGTGTATGGCTTTCTCGACAAACTCTTAGCCGAGAACGACATCGCATTTCTGAAATGGGACTACAACCGGAACTGGTCGGAGCCGGGATGGCCTGCCGTCGTGCCGGAGGACCAAAAGAAGGTATACGTCGACTTCATTCGCAACCTGTACTCCATCCTAGAAGAGTTGCGGGCCAAGCACCCGAAGGTAGAGATTGAGAGCTGCTCCGGCGGAGGCAGCCGCGTGGATCTGGGTATCCTGCAGGTCACCGATGAGGTCTGGCCTTCGGACAACACCGATGCCTATGATCGTCTGCTGATACAGAACGGCTTTACCTACGCATATACACCCGCCGTCATGATGGCCTGGGTGACGGACTCTCCAACGTGGGTGAATCAGCGGACGCTGTCGCTTGAGTACCGCTTTCTCTCGTCGATGCAGGGATCACTGGGGATTGGCGCAAACCTGAACAAATGGGGACCGGAGGACTTTGCCACAGCGAAGACAATGGTCGCGCAGTACAAGACGCTCCGCGAGACGGTGCAGCGCGGCTCACTCTACCGGCTGATGACGCCGGAGCACGGGAGCGAGCAGTCTGTCACCGAGTCTGTATCGCGCGATCGAGCGCAGGCTGTGGTGTTTGCCTTTCTGCACTCAAGCCGGGAGATGTACCCGTTTCCACGGGTCTACTTGCAGGGACTTGATGCCGAGGCGACGTACACGATCGCGGCGCTTGATGGAAAGCTCGCGGGCGACACGCCGGTCGCGGCGAGTGGGGCGTACTGGATGTCGCGCGGCGTGGATGTGCTGCTGCGAGGAGACTTCCAGGCTGCGGCGTTCACGCTGAAGCGCAGCTCCCGATAGCAATGACGCCCTCATCGGAGATAGCGGAGAGAACCGCTCACAGTTCCGCCGCGCGAGACACTCTCTGGATAGCGCGATGAGACTGCCTCCAATCGCAGAGATGCTTCATCAACTCGACACCTTCCAGATCAGCAGCAGGGATCTTGTTGAAGCGTGCCTAACGGCGATTGATGACTGTCTGGGAGAAGGCGCGAAAACTTTTCTAGCTGTGCATGCCGACTCAGCGCGGTCGAGCGCAGACGCGGCGGATGCGCAAAGACGACGAGGGGAGAAGGGTGGGGCGCTGCTGGGTGTTCCAATCTCAACCAAAGATCTCTTCGACGTTGCGGGGGAGACAACCAGGGCTGCGTCGGTGGTACTGAGCGATGCAGCGCCGGCGAAAGAGGACGCCATTGTTATCCGGCTACTGAAAGACGCCGGGACGGTGCTGATCGGGCGCACAAACATGACAGAGTTCGCCTACTCTGGGCTTGGCCTGAACCCGCACTATGGAACTCCACGCAACCCGTATGACCGGGCATCAGGGAGGATTCCAGGAGGGTCATCGTCCGGGGCCGCGGTATCGGTTGCGGATGGCATGGCCGCAGCAAGCATCGGCTCGGATACGGGCGGATCTGTGAGAATTCCGGCGGCTCTGTGCGGACTGACGGGATGGAAGCCGACTGCTCGCCGCGTGTCCACAGATGGGATGCTTCCGCTCGCACCGAGCCTGGACTCCATCGGACCGATCGGCTGGACTGTGGACTGCTGCTCCCGGCTTGATGCAGTTTTAGCGGGAGAGACATATGCGCAAAGTCCGGTGGAACTGGATATCTCGTCTGTACGGCTTGGCGTTCTGCAGGGGTATGTCCTGGACGATCTGGACGCGGCTGTGAGCAGCGCCTTTACTCGCGCGCTCAGGATGCTTACTGCTGCTGGTGCCCAAGTAGAGGAAGTGAAGTTGAAGGCGCTCGAACGGATTCCTGCGGCGAACCAGTTTGCGTCGGCCGAGGCGTTTGCATGGCATCGAACTCTGCTTCAAGCGGAAGGCCACCGATACGATCCGCATGTCTCAACACGTATCTCGCAGGGCGCAACCATAATGGCGGCAGACTACATCGATATGCTTCGCATGAGGCGAGAGATCGTTCTTGAAGCACAGTCCACATTTGCAAGCCTGGATGCAGTTCTGCTGCCAACCACCCCCAGGATCGCACCCCGCATTGACACTCTGATTGCAAGCGACGCAGCCTACCTTGAGGCAAATGGGGCGATGCTCAGGAATCCAAGCTTATTCAATTATTTGGACGGATGCGCCATAAGCATCCCGTGCCATGCTCCAGGGGAGGCACCTGTGGGGCTGATGGTCGCAGGACTTAATGGGCGGGATGCTTCGGTTTTGCGGGTAGGCACCATGGTTGAAGCTGTGCTTGCGTCACTGCACTAACGGGCTAAAGAGGGGAGACCACAATGCCATGGGCTCCCCTTCTCTGCACTACCGTCCGTTCCTACTGATTTGCCTTCCCGCGGCGGAACAGCTCATTGACTGTTGCTACGAAGTGCTGGGCACTGGCAGGGGTTGGAACATCGCCGCCCAAAATCTTCTGGTACCTTACATCTTTCCCGTAATACTCCTGGGTGTCCTTGTTGTTCTGATTGACCACGTCGCCGGTGAGATCGATGCCGGCGAAGAGGCCTTTGCTGCGGGAGTAGGTGAGGAACTCGGCGTTGGCGAGTTCAGTTGTCGATGCCTGTGAGTCACGGCCGACAGGGCCCGCGGCAGCGGCGATATCACCGCCAAGTTTGACCTTATCCTTCAGCAGATCATCCAGGCTCTTGCGATTCATGCCGACCAGAACTAGATCGGTCGACTGGCCGCCAGCCTGAAAACCGAAGCTGGCTCCTGTCATCTGAAGGAAGACCGGTGCGCTCCAGCCGTTTGCGGTGCGGCAGGTGGCAACGCCCTGACCATATTGCGCTCCGACCAGGAAAGCTCCCTTCTTGAAGGCGGGGATGACCACGACGCACTCGGCCTTCGCGGCGATGTCCAGGGGGACGCTCTTGTCTGGGGTGGCCATTAGCTCATGCAAGACAGCATGCGCGGCCTCAATACGGCCGTCGAGTTTGGCGTTGCTGGCGTCTGCAGCGAAGGCGACGCTCGAGAGAGAAAGTGCGACACATGCAGTTGC
>CAXTJC010000039.1:0-11608 GCA_964244225.1 uncultured Acidobacteriaceae bacterium | reverse complement strand
CAAACTCGGCTCGGGCGTCGTCGTCCTCGGGACCACATCGGACGGAAAGGTTTCGTTGGTCGCCGGCGTCACCAAAGACCTGACCGGCCGCGTCCAGGCCGGCAAACTCGTCGCCCAGCTCGCCCCGCTCGTCGGCGGCAAAGGCGGCGGCCGCCCCGACCTTGCTGAAGCTGGCGGCAACGACCCCGGCTCGCTCGACGCCGCCCTCGCCAAAGCCCCGGAGATCCTTCGCTCGCTGCTGAACTGACGGCGATGCTGTAGACTTCTCGCATTTAATGCAAGGTCATCCCCGTGCCAAATGCCAGAGTATGAGGACTACGCATGCCTGCACGCCGCCGTTCTGTCGCAGCTTTCCTCACCCTGGTCTCGTCCACGCTTGCTCAAACCTCCTCGCCCGTACCGACAGCAACGTTGCCGGTGATCTCCTTCACAAATGGCCGTTGGTTTGATGGCACAAGCTTCCGCGGCCACACCGTCTACAGCGTCCACGGTGTTCTCGCGGATAGCATCGGTGAGCCGATCACCCAGACCATTGATCTTCACGGTGGCTTTGTTATTCCGCCCTTTGGAGACGCTCACGAGCACAACTTTTCGAGTCTGCGCACTGCACAAACCGAGATTGCCACCTATCTTCACGACGGCATTTTCTACGCGCAAGGTGTGACCGAGCCGGCCTCCAGCTCAGCTCAGGTTCGGCCTCTGGTTAATCGGCCCGACAGCGTCGATGTCACGTACGCCCACGGTGGTCTCACTGGCGATCAGGGTCATCCAAAAGAGGTCTATGAGGCGCTTACACTTGGCCTGTATGGAAGCACCAGACCCAGTGACTACGTCCAGCGGATTCGTGCTTCTTCTCGTCGTGAGGGCGACGCCTATTGGGTAATCGACACCCCCGAACAACTCCAGCAGAAGTGGCCGAAGATCCTCGCCGGCAAACCCGACCTTATCAAGGTCTACCTGACCCACTCTGAAGAGGATCTCGCACGACGCGCGCAGACCGACAAGGTCGACCAGGTCGGGCTGCATCCAGCGATGGTGCGCCCCATCGTGGTCCGGGCGCACGCAGCGCACCTGAAGGTCGTTGCCCACGTCGATACGGAAGCTGACTTCCATACGGCTCTCCTTGCAGGTGTTGATGAGATGGCACATCTTCCCGGTTACTGCATACGTGCAAAGGAGGACCCGAAGACGTACCGACTGACCGACAGAGATATCAGCCTTGCCGCTGCGCATCATGTTCCGATCATCGCAACGGCGAGTGTGTGCGACAACAGTTTCTACAACCGGAGCGACGAAGACAAAGCGGCAACCCGCGCCTTGCAGATCGAAACACTGCGGCGACTTCGTAACGCTCACGTGCCCGTTCTCGTCGGCTCGGACAGCTACGGCTCAGACTCGCAGCACGAACTCGCCTATCTCGACAGCCTCGGTGTATGGTCAAGCGCCGAGCTGCTCCGGCTCAGCAAAGAGACGACGGACCGCGACATCTTTCCCCGCCGGAAGATTGGCACCTTGACGCCGGGCTCTGAGGCCAGTTTCCTTGTTCTGAAAAACGACCCTCTGGAGCGTTGGTCAGCAACTCAGGAGATTGTCGATCGTTGGAAGAACGGAAGCCATCTTCCGGAACCTTCCTCTGCAACGCCGTGACCCTCCATTGTCCGCACAGGGGTATCCGCCCATATCCCCCACTCGAACCGCCCTATCCATCCGTGCCGCGCCCGCTTACCCTGAGAGTGGTATGGCCTCCCCTCGCATCCCGGGCCGTCGCACGCCGAAGCCGTCGCTCGGCCGCGCCACCTCCGCGCTCGCGCTTGCCGCCATGTGCCTGGAGCCAGCGCTGCTCGTCGCGCAGGCCTACGCCGCCGTCGCCCACCCGGCAACGCATCCTGCGCGGGCCGCCCACGATCTCGACCGCCGCGCCCATGCCGCCGCCATTACACCGTGGGAGGCCGCCGAGCGCTCCCGCGACGCCTTTGAGGCCACACCCGAGCTCGCCCGCACGCGCCCCGACTACACCCGCGTCATGGATCGCTTTCGCGCCGTCTACCACGACAACCCGCGCGATCTGCACGCGCCCGAGGCCATCAACGCCGTCGCCGAGCTCCTCGCCGAGTCCGGCCGCGACCTGCACGATCGCCGCAGCTTTGAGGCCGCCCTCGGCCAGTACGAGTTCCTTCGCACCCAGTACCCCACCAGCTCCCTGCGCACCGGAGCCCTGCTCGCCGAAGGCCAGATCGCCGAGAACGATCTGCACGACGCCGCGCTCGCCCGCGAGAAGTACCAGCTCCTGCTCAAGTACTACCCGAAGAGCGCGCTCGCCGAGCAGGCCCAGGCCGGTCTCGCCTCGCTCAGCAACCGCCAGCACGCCGCCACGTCCGCCCTCGCCGCTGCCGCACCGACTCGCGATCCCCGCTTCGCCGCGCTGCCCGCAGGCATTCAGAGCCCCGCCACCGGCCAGACCGCCGGAGCCGGACAGATCGCCCAGCCTACAGCCCAGCCCGCCGCTCCCATCGTCCGTCCGCAACACGCCGGCGACACCGCCCTCGCAACCCGCTTGCCCGCCGATGGTGGCAGCCGCGCCACCACGGTCGCCGACCAGGGAACGACTGCTCTCCCGCCCCCACGCCAGGTGGCCCACCGCGCCGGCCCGCTCGCCAGCGTCTCCGGCATCCGCCACTGGTCCACGGCCTCCTACACCCGCGTCGCCATCGACCTCGGCGATCAGGTCGAGTACGAGGCCGCCCGCGTCCCCGCGCCCGACCGCATCTTCTTCGACCTCCACGGCGCGCATCTCGCGCAGGATCTCGTCGGCAAATCCTTCGCCGTCACCGACGACGGCTTCCTCAAGCGCATCCGCGTCTCGCAGTCCGCGCCCGATGTCGCCCGCGTCGTGCTCGACGTGAATGACGTCACCGAGTACTCCGCCTTTCTGCTGCCTAATCCGTACCGCCTCATCATCGACATCCACGGCAGGAGCAAAGCCGCCGCCCCCCAGCAGCTCGCCTCGGTCGATTCCCCCGCGCCACGTTCGGCCGCCGTCCCCAACACCCACGCCATGCACGCCGGCAGCCCGACGGACGTCAACAATCTCTCCAACCAGCCCGGCAGGATCGACGCCACCAGCACCCCTACCTCGCAGCCCATCGCCGCCACTGTCGCCGGCCGCGACAGATCTACCGAACTCACGCAGCAGCGCCCCAACGACACGGCATCGACGCTCCCCGCCCGCCAGCCTTCGAGCACCGCCTCCGCAAACAACGCCAGTCGCACCCAGCAGCCGGCCACCCCAGCACCGAACCTTCCAACCACAAACCTGTCATCCCGACCGGATCCTGAGCGGGCATCGCGAGTCGAAGGGGGAGTGGCGGGACCTGCATCTCCATTCACCGCAGCGCGCACCACCCCCGCAGGCGCACGCGTCATCGGCGACCTGAATCCAGCCACCACCGCCCGCGCTGTAGCCTCCGCCAAGAAGTCCGGCAAGAAGGGAAGCAAGACCCTCGTCGCAGCCGACACCCACCCCATCGGCGACCCCGCCACCCCCGCCCGCGCCGCCGCGCTCAAGACCGCCGACGGCCAGACCTCGCTCGTCCGCGCGCTCGGCCTCAAGATCAACCGCATCGTCATCGACGCCGGCCACGGCGGCCATGACTCCGGCACCCTTGGCGTCGACAACCTCGAGGAAAAAGATGTCGTGCTCGACGTCGCGCTTCGCCTCGGTGCCCTGCTCCACGACAAGCTTGGCGCCGAGGTCATCTACACCCGCTCCGACGACACCTTCATCCCGCTCGAAACTCGCACCGCAATCGCCAACAAGGCGCAGGCCGACCTCTTCCTCTCCATCCACGCCAACTCCTCGCCCGACGCCTCCGCGCGCGGCGTCGAGACCTACTACCTCAACTTCACCCAGCAGGCTGACGCCCTCGAAGTTGCCGCACGCGAGAACGCCGTCTCCGGCCAGTCCGTCTCGCAGCTCTCAGACCTCGTCCGCAAGATCACCCTCAAGGACAAGATCGCCGAGTCCCGCGAGTTCGCCACCGACGTCGAAGCCTCGCTCTACGCCGGCCTCGCCCGCGCCCCCGAAAACACCCGCGTCAGCGTGGACTCCGGCAGCGGCGGCAGAATCAAAGACCGCGGCGTCAAGAAAGCCCCCTTCGTCGTCCTCATCGGCGCCAACATGCCCTCCATCCTGGCCGAGATCTCCTTCGTCACCAACCCCCGCGACGCCGCCCAGCTCCGCCAGCCCGACTACAAGCAGCGCGTCGCCGAGAGCCTCTACAAAGGCGTCGCCCGCTACATCGGCTCGCTCTCAAGCATCACGCCCGCACCTATCCAAACTGAACGCGCCGCCACCGGCCAGTAAGCGGCCTGCCTGCGGGAGAATCTGCGTAGTAGTCGTCACACCTGTCGCGGAATTCGACTAGTACACGAGGCTTAAGAAACGCTTAAGAAGTAAGCGATTGCGAAGATATATCTGTGCGCAGTTTTGCACATCTTTATGAAACAAAGTCACTTGCGTGGCAGATTGAACGTTCTGTAACACAGGATTCACAGCAGCGAAATGATCGCCCCGTAGCGTCTCCTCAGGGTCAGACACCTGCCACCGCTTCAACACGGCAGCTCTGCACCCGCACTCGCGGTTTTCCCAGGAGACCTATGTTATTCAGGCGCGCCGTTCTCGCGGTTGTTCTTCCCGTTGCCCCCTTTGTCCTCTCTGCCGGCGCCCCCTTCGCTAGCGCCCAGACCGGCCGCGGCACGCTCACCGGAACCGTCGTCGATGCGGCCGGGGCCGCGCTGCAGGGGGCGCGCGTCACCCTCAACCCCGGCAACGCGACGGCCACGACCGACGCCACCGGACAGTTCACCGTACTCGGAGTTACCGCCGGAGCCTACACGGTGGAGGTGTCCTACTCCGGCTTCAAGGCCTTCTCCGCCTCGACCACCGTCGTCTCCGGTCAGCCCGCCCGCCTCGATGCCACCCTCACCGTCGCCTCCAGCACCCAAAACGTAGACGTCTACGCCGGGCGGCAGGGGGGTGAGATCGAGGCCATCAATCGCACCTTCAACGCCGACAACATCATCAACGTGCTTCCCGCCGACGTCATCACCAGCCTGCCCAACGCCAACATCGCCGACGCCATCGGCCGCCTGCCCTCGGTCACCCTCGAGCGCGACGAGGGCGAAGGCAAGTATGTCAAGATCCGCGGCACCGAGCCCCGCCTGACTCACATCACGCTCGACGGCGTCAACATGGCCTCGCCCGAGACCGTGCGCCAGATCAAGCTCGACATTATTCCGGCCGATCTCGTCGAGTCCGTGCAGATCAACAAGACGCTTCAGGCCAACATCGAAGGAGACGGCATCGGCGGCTCGGTCGATCTCCGCACCAAGAGCGCGGAAGATCGCCCGACAGTCAGCCTGGAGGCGCTCGGCGGTTACAACCCCATCCTCGGCGGCATCGGCAACGATCAGTTCGACGGCACGCTCGGTAAGCGCTTCCTTGCCAATCACAAGCTCGGCCTGCTCGGCTCCGGCTCCTACGACTACAACGGCCGCGGTATCAACGACGTTGAGCCCGGCCCCGCGCTCGCCGGCACCTACGATCTGCGCGACTACAAGTACTTCCGCGATCGCCAGGGCTTCGGCGGCACCCTTGACTATCGCTTCACCGATACCTCCAGCATCTATCTCAAAGGCCTCTACTCGCACTTCAACAACTTCGGCGACGACTGGATCTACTCGCCCGCCATCAACAGCTTCACCAGCCAGTACCAGGGCGGCAACGACGGCAGCATCTCCTTCTCTGCCCTGCGCCGCCGCCCCGTGCAGGATATTGGCGGCCTGCAGCTCGGCGGCCATCATGTTGTCCGGCAGTCATTGTTCTCCTGGGATGTCGACTCCTCAATCGGCCGCACCCGCGATAACGGCTACGCGACCGCGCACTTCTCCCCGCAGGGGACGGGGAATACGCTCAACGCCATTACCTACGGCCTTGATGTCTCGCACCCGCTCACGCCGCACATCAACGTGCAGGACGGCCAGAACATCTTCGATCCCACCAAGTACTTCTATACCGGCCAGAGCGTGCAGTACTTCTACAACCCCGAGGTGGATCTGGGCTTCGGCGCCTCGCTCACAACACCGTACAAGCTGGCCGGCCACGCCAGCACCTTTGAGTTCGGCGGCCGCTTCCGCAACGTGCACAAGTTCGTCAACCAGAACACACAGAGCTTCATCCCCACCGCCGCCAACGCCGCCGATCCGTCGCTCGCCCAGTCCAACTTCCTCAACTCCTTCTCCGATCCCGGCTACTACGGCGGCAACTATAAGTTTGGTCCGGCTGTCGACTATGGCAAGGTTCTCTCCTTTCCCGGGCAGGCCCTGGACCCCGCGAATACGATCGTCGGCAACTCCTTCAACCAGATCGAAAAGGTCTCGGCCGGCTACATCATGAACACGACCGACCTCGGCCGCTTCCGTCTGGTGCTCGGCCTGCGCTTTGAAAATACCGGCGAGAATAACCTCGGCTACGACGGCGAGAGCAACCCTACGCGGTACGTCGGCACGACGCCCATCCGCGTGCAGTACTCCTACCTCGACGTTCTCCCCAGCGCCTCCCTCCGCTACGCCCTTACCCCCACCCAGGGTCTGCGCGTGGTCTACGGGCGTGGCCTCTCGCGGCCTCAGTTCAGCGATCTCATCCCCTTCCAGACCGTCACCAGCAGCGGCTCGGCCCGCACCACCGTCAGCAAGGGCAACCCCAACATCCGCGCCGAATACGCCGACAACATCGACGTCCTCTATGAGAACAACCTGCCCCATACCGGTCTCCTCCAGGCAGGCTTCTTCTACAAGAACCTCAGCAACCCCATTCTTCCCACCCAGACCCTTGTCGCACCCGATCCTGCGCTAACCGGCAACAATCTGCCGTATCTTCTCGGCCAGACCGTCAACGCGGGCAGCGCCTACGTCTACGGCTGTGAGATCTCCTACCAGCAGCGCCTCACCTACCTGCCCGGCATGCTGAACGGCTTCGGCGTCTCCGCCAACTATGGCTACACCGCGTCCCAGGCGAAGTTCCCGGCCTACATCGATCCCACCGTCCTCCAGCCCGGCCAGATCAGCGGCCCCAACCGAGGCCCCGAAGGCGCAAACCCGGCCCTCATCGGACAGGCGCCCAACAGCTTTAACTTCAGCCCCACCTACGACAAGGGCGGCCTCTCCGTCCGCCTCGGAGCCACCTACAACCAGGCCAATATCGCCGCCTACCAGTACACCACCGATAACTCCGGCCCCATCGTCTCGAACGGCCAGGGAGCGCAAAGCCCGCTCAACCCCGTATCCGGCGGCGGCCCCAAAGGTCCCACCGGCGACAACTACTTCTATTCGCACTTCCAGGTAGACCTGCAGGGAACCTACAAGCTGCCCAAGGGTTTCTCCTTCGTGGCCTCCGCCCTCAACCTCACCAACGAGGTCTTCGGCTTCTACAATGGCAGCACGATCTACCCTGTGCAGCGCGAGTTCTACCGCCAGACCTTCAACGGCGGCATCCGCTGGTCGCCCTCCCGCGAATCCCGCTAACCCACCAGCCGCCCTTCCCCCAAAGAGCGTGTGACGAGTGTGTGTAAAGACCGTTAATCGCCCGACACAACGTTCCCACACGGGAAGGGCTCCAATGGGCAGGATCACGGAGGAGCATATGTCCCACTGGAAAGCTCTTGTTCTCACCCCGTTCGCAGCCATCCTAATGCGCGGCGCGGCGGTTGCCCCGGCGCAGGTCGCCATCAGCATCGGCGCCGCTCCCATCTGCCCATATGGCTACTATGACTACGCCCCGTACAGCTGCTCTCCGTACGGGTACTATGGACCGGACTGGTTCAACAGCGGCGTCTTCATCGGCGCGGGTCCCTGGTTCCACGGCCCCCGCGGCTTCTATGGCCATGTCGACAATCGCTATGACTCCCGCCATGGCTACGCCGGTCCCTACCCGGAGCGCGGCGAGCAGGCCTTCAATCACTTCCATCCCAACGAAGCACACGATTATCAGGGCCATGTCGGCGACGCAGGCCATGATGCCGGCCGGGAGCACTGGGCCGGCGCTCAGGGCGGCTACCACGGCGGTGGTGGCGGTGGCTTCCACGGCGGTGGCCGCGGCCGCTGAGTTTTGGTTCGCATAGCGCGAAGAGCCCGCTCCCGAGCGGGTCTCTTTGCGCCGGCACTGCAAGAGTATGGCCTTTGAAGCTCTCCCACGTGAAGCTAGAGCATTTCTCCTGATGCTATGGCGTTGTTCAAGTGCAAGGTAGGCCATTTTCCTTGGGAGAAAATGGCATTGACGGGAGCGGCCTTCTCAACACCTTCAGGAGAAATGCCATAGGTGCCCGCTAGGGCTGGGCAAAGAAACCCTTGCGTGCCTGCACCAGTAGCTTCCTATCCTTCGCCCGCAACTCCAGCCGGTGATAGCTGTTTGGCTGTACATCGGCCGGCGGCGTATACCCGACCTCATACTGCAGCCGCAGATCCTGCGCGATCTCCGCATAGATCTCCCGCAGCCCTAGCGCGCGCGACACCGTAAACACCCGCCCGCCCGTGCTCTCCGCCAGCTTTCCAAGCAGTTCCTGTCCCGGATCCCGCCCACCCGTGCGCCCCGCCGCAGGCGAGCCTCCCAACCCCTCCCAGGCGCTGTAGAGAATCGCGTAGATCTGGACATCGCTCCGTTGCGCCTGCTCCACCGCCTCCGCCACGGTCGCCCGGCTGCCGTTATCGCCGCCATCCGTCAGGATCACCATCGCCTTCCGGCCCTTCTCCTTGGCCAGAGCGTCCTTCGCCACCACCGCCACCGCATCGTTCAGCAGCGTCCCACCCGCCGTCGCAGACTGCGACCCTGGCTGCATCCCAAGGTTCAGCAGCGAGAGATGCAGCGCTCCCGCCGAGTTCGTCATTCCCCGCAGCTGCCGTACCCGCGTATCGAACTGCACCAGCATCGCGCGGTCTTCCTTGCGCTCGAGCATCGTCTCAAAGAACACATCGCTCGCCCGCACCTCATCGCCGATAAACGTCCGCTGGCTGCCGCTCGTATCCACCAGCAGCGCCATCGTCAGCGGCAGCTCGGAGCCCTGCGAGAAGTAGTGAATCGGCTCTTCCTTGCCGTCCTGCTTGAGCACAAAGTCGTCCTTCGTCATGCCGCCCCGCGGCGCACCGTCCTTACCCTTCACCACCGCGGAAATCTCGACCACGCGTGTGCTCACCGAGAGCGTCGTGATCGGCTCGGACGCTGTACTTTGTGTCCCAGCTGTATTCTGCGCCCCGGCCATGCCACACCGCACCCCTCCCATCGCCGCCGCCAGCAAAAGTAAGGCGCTGCCTTGTCTCCGTGTGCCCACCAGCCTATCTCCCGGTGAAATCCTGACCGCCCCGCGCGAAGAGGCGTGAGCCGCTAACCTACGCCGTCCCCGCTTTCGCCGTCAATGAAATCCCGATGGTTATGAACCCTCAAACAGACAAAAAGCGGAACAGGACGACCCAGCCGGTCATCCCATCCCGCTCCCTTGCTCCTTCGAGTCTGCAGAAGAACGGCTCAAGCGAGAAAGCGCCGCTTGATCTGGCCCGCCAGCCCCAGCACCCCGGTTCCCAGCAGCAGCAGCGTGCCCGGCTCCGGCGTTACCGAGGGTCCACCCGGCGTAATCACCGCCTGCCCCAGACTGTTCTCTAGCGAGAAGAAGGTCTGCGCGCCGCTGGCCAGGCCGCCGATAAAGTTAACCATGCCCGAGTCCTGCGCCGCCGAGATATTCGTGAAGTACGAGAGCGGGCCGCCATAGCCGCCAGAGCTCGTGTCCATTGGGTTTGGGCTGATCGCCGGCGTCAGGTACGAGTCCACGCCATCGCCATCGAACGAAAAGATGCCGCCGGCAGAGCCTGACCCCGACAGCGCAATCGCATTCACGGTCGCGCCGCTGTTGTTCAGAATGCCGACCAGGTCGTCGTCGCTGCCGTCATACGGCGTCACCCCAGGACCGGCGGCGATCGTTAGCGTGCCACCCGGGTTGATCACGATCGTCGTATTGCAGCCGGTTGCACTTCCCGCAGCAGGGCAGGTCGGTGTCTGGCTCAGCGCGGGCACGGTTACCAGCGCAGTCGCCATAAGGAGAGCGTTCAGATTAAGAGCCTTCATAGTAGTGTCATCCTGTCGATTAAAGTGGACCCAGGCCCGGGGCCAGACCCCACGGAATGCAGGCGAAGCGCCAAATCTCAAGTCCATCTCTACCGCAGGTTAGCAATTTCTAATCTGGCCCGGAATGCGCTTGTTTGCACACGTATGTGAGAAATCCTTCCTTCGAGTCCCATGGCGCGGCCGCCCAAACCTGCCAGGAACGCCACACCCGCCCCAAGCCCGATCTCCCGCCGCGAACATCTCATAGAGTGCACCTCCGCACGAGAGAAGGACCTCAATGACCCTCGCTCCACGCCACCTGCTCCTCGCCAGCTCTTTTCTGCTCACATTTGCCGCCACCGCCCAGCAGCGCCCCGTAACTGTTCCCACCGGCCAGTCCGCTGTTCCCGCCCAGACTTCCAAGCAGCCTATCGCCATCGATGCCGTGGTCAACGACGCCTCCGGCGCGCCCATCCCGGCGCTCGCCCAGACCGACTTCACCCTGCTCGACAACAAGAGCCCGCGCGCCCTCACCGGCTTCACCCCCCGCCTCGGCAAGCAGTCGCCCGCCGAGGTCATCCTGCTCATCGACGCCGTCAACACCAGCTACTCGAACGTCGCCTACGAGCGCTCCGAGATCGACAAGTTCCTCCACGCAAACGACGGCCAGCTCCCCTACCCCACCACCCTCGCCATCTTCACCGATACCGGCACCCAGATCCAGCCCGGCTTTTCGAAAGATGGCAATGCCCTCAGCGCCGCACTCAAAAACGAGGTCATCGGCCTCCGCTTCCTGCGCCGCTCGGCCGGCTTCTACGGCGCCGAAGACCGCCTCAATCTCTCGCTTACCGCCCTGCGCCAGCTCGTCTCGGTCGAGTCCCGGCAGCCAGGCCGCAAGCTCATCGTCTGGATCTCTCCCGGCTGGCCCTACCTCTCCGGCCCGGCTATCCAGCTCGACCGCAAGCAGCAGGACGGCCTCTTCGCGGAGATCGTCGGCCTCTCCACCTCGCTGCGCCAAAACCGCATTACCCTCTACAGCATCGATCCTATCGGTCCCGCCGACCCCGTCTTTCGCACCTCCTACTATCGCGCCTTCCTCAAAGGCATCAAGAAGCCCTCGCAGGTTGACCTCGGCGACCTCAGCCTGCAGGTCCTCGCCACCCAGTCCGGCGGTCTTGCCATCACCGGCAACAGCGACGTCAGCGGCTCTCTGCGCCGCTGCCTGTCGGACGCCAACGCCTTCTACGAGCTCACCTTCGATCCGCCCCCCGCGGAAATCGGAAATGAGTACCACCAGCTCACCCTCCAGGTCGCAAAACCCGGCCTAACCGCCCGCACCCGCGAGGGCTACTACCTCCAACCCTGACCCGCCAACCACTTCCCTTTGTTTGTCATCCTTCGCCACAGCCGAAGCATCCGCGGCTCTATCGCCCAAGCAGACAAAGCCACAGAACCCTTACC
>CAXTJC010000038.1:0-11622 GCA_964244225.1 uncultured Acidobacteriaceae bacterium | reverse complement strand
TTCCTCGCGTTGCTCGGAATGGAAGAAAGAAAGCAAGGACTTGATCGGAGTTTCCTTAGAAACCATTTGATAATTCGTAGCCGCTGCGCTTCAGGAGAGAACAAGCAACGACAAGGGCGAAATACGGGGATCTCTCCACTGCGCGAGACGATGGTGCTGCCTCGCTTCTCACCCCAACGAGCAGATGCGCTTGCTGGGGACCCCGGCTTCTCACCCCAGCGAGCAGATGCGCTTGCTGGGGACCCCGGCTTCGGTCGAGATGACAACCAATGTGTTTGAGATGACAACTCTGCACTATGGCGAACACTGTCTTAATCGATAAAGCGGCGGGTAAGGCCGGTGTAGGCGTCGATGCGGCGGTCGCGGAGGAAGGGCCAGTGCTGGCGGGTGGTTTCGACGACTGTGGGGTCGAGGTCGGCGGTGAGGATCTCTTCTTTGTCGTGGGAGGCCTGGGCGAGGATGCGGCCGAAGGGGTCGGCGATGAACGAGCCGCCCCAGAACTCGAGGCCGGGGTTAGGACCGACCTGAAAATCACCCGTCATGCCGACGACTTCATTGGCAGTGGGCGGGACGCGGTTGAGCTTGTCTATGAACGTGCCGTCGGCTTGCTGTTCGCGGAGGAGGACATCGCCAAGCTCGTGGCCGACGCGGTTAACGGCGCAGACGAAGACGCCGTTGGCGATGGCGTGGGCGCGCTGGATGGTCTGCCAGGCGTCGTACTGGGCTTGGCCGAACTCGGCTTTTTCGCTGGGGTGCCAGCCGATGGCGGTGGGGTAGAAGAGGGTCTCGGCGCCGCGGAGGGCGGTCTCGCGGGCGGCTTCGGGGTACCACTGGTCCCAGCAGACGAGAGTTCCGATACGCCCTTGGCTCGTGCGCTGTGCGCGAAAGCCGAGGTCGCCGGGGGTGAAGTAAAACTTCTCGTAGAAGAGCGGGTCATCGGGGATGTGCATTTTGCGATAGACGTCGAGGATGTTGTCGGGCGAGATGGCGGCGGGGTCGAGCGTAACGGCGGTGTTGTGGTAGAGGCCGGGGGCACGGCGTTCGAAGAGTGACGCGATGAGGACGATGTTGTGTTCGCGGGCGATGGCGGAGAGCGCGGCGGTGGACGGGCCAGGGATGGGTTCGGCCAGAGCGAAGAGAGCGTGGTCTTCGCGCTGGCAGAAGTACTGGGCGCGGAAGAGCTCGGGCAGGCAGATGATGTGGGCGCCGGCGAGGGCGGCTTCGCGGCAGCGGGCCACGGCTTTCGCGAGATTGGCCTGGGTGTCGGGCTCGCAGGACATCTGGATGAGGGCGACACGGGTTGGTTTGGTGGGCATGGCTACCTAGATCAATTTCAGATGCTACGAGAATGTTGCAAAGAATGTCTGTCCGTTGTAAAGAGCCAGTCGTGCTTAAGATGCCAATCATTTCGGCTGGAAGGATCAGCCGACTTGCGTATTCCGATTGCCGAGCTTGTTTGAAGAATCCCATGTAGCGCGGATTCCAGATCTGCCTCGATTGCTGGTCACCACGAGACGATTTTGTTTCGCCCTTTCATCGTCTTTAACAGAGACTTTAGCTGCGAGTATGTCGAGTTAATATCTCCCGCTGGTGTACTCACGTCTTAGAAATGTAAGATGATTCCCTAACTCTTCGGCAAGGAGAGCACAACCCTCAGCAGCAAGCCAGCAGGTAAGTTCGCTCTTCGTTCGTCCATGCATCTCTGACATGTAGTTCTTCAAGGGAGCCGAGCGGTACAAGTGAATGCGCTGACGTCATTTTGCACCTAATTTTTGGTGAGTCTAAAGGTGATTGCGGTACTCGGACGTTTGTACTGAGTGCAAGTTCTTGGAAAAACAGGTCCTTCGCTGCGCTCAGGATGACAAGTTTTGTAAAGTGAACTAATGATTTACTACACTCCGTTCTGATTTAAGACACTCGGTAACTATTGATTATCCATTTCCGACAGCTCACCTCGTACCCAATACACAGGTCCGTTGTCGCCATGGTACGCAATTCCGAGTTCTGCATCCCATGGCTCGGTCCAGGCCGGCCCAACAATGTCTCCGAGTATCTTTCCTGTTCCCGCCATGCGATGACCCACGGAGTTCGGTGAGTGGCTTCTGCTGTCAAGCAGATGTTTGAGGCGGAGTTTGCTTGGGGCAGGCATGATAGTTGTCCATAAGGTTATAGCAATCCGTCGCCTTCTCCGTTGCCGAAATGCTGGATCTGAGAACTTTCAAGCGGGCATCGGATCTGTTACGTTGAAGTGAAAAGCAGACCTTCGACGCACGATTCTGGATCACCTGACACCAACGCAGTCTGTTTCGGCCATCGTTCCGCATAAGCCGAACCTTCCAACGAGATTTGAAGGAGTGCCATGAGAGAGTTTCGCGATTTCCTTGAGTTGTCGTATGCCGAGCTGGAGGAGCTGAACCTGGAGGCGAAGGACCAGCGCAAGAAGCGGGTTCCGGCTGAGCAGGTGCAGGAGCAGCGGCTGAAGTACCTGACCGACACCAAGGGTGTGAAGGCGGTGACGGTGATGTTCAGCGATCTTGAGGGTCGGCTGCACATGCTGGACTATGACGCGAAGTTTCTGGCGAAGAGCTATGACAATCTGACGTTTGATGGATCGTCGATTCGTGGGTTTACGGCGCAGCGGGAGAGCGATCTGCGGCTGGGAATCGATTGGAGCGCGTTTTACTGGGTGCCGGCGGATGTGTTCGGGCCGGGCAAGGTGATCGTGTTCGGCGAGGTGATCGACAAGAACGGCGGGACGTATGCGGCGGATATTCGCGGCGTGCTGAAGCAGTACTCGAAGGAGCTGTTTGAGAAGCAGGGCTACACGCTGAATGCGGCGAACGAGATTGAAGGATTCCTGTTTGAGGGTGTGGATGCCGAGCGGAGCTTCCATGAGACGGGCTCGTTCGAGTATGTGAACAAGGGCGGCTACTATCACTCGCTGCCGGGCGATCCGCTGCGGGACTTTATCGACATTGCCGCGGAGGTGCAGCGGGCGATGGGGTTCGAGAATGAGAAGGATCATCCAGAGGTCGCGCCGAGCCAGTTTGAGATCAACTACAGCTATGGCGAGGTGGTGGCGGCGGCGGACCAGATCCAGCTTTATAAGCTGATTTGTCGGCAGGTGGCAACGCAGATGGGGATGACGGCGAGCTTTCTGCCGAAGCCGGTGACGGGTGTGAACGGCAGCGGCATGCACACGAATATCTCGATCACCAAGGATGGCAAGAACCTGTTCTGGGATCCGCAGGGCGAGGAGAAGATCTCGACGATGGCGTGGCAGTTTACGGATCGGATTCTGACGCATGGCAACGATCTTTGCCTGCTGCTGAATGCGAGTGTGAATGCGTATCGGCGGCTGGATCCGCACTTTGAGGCGCCGAACCAGATCAAGGCGTCGGCGACGGATCGTGGGTCGATGGTGCGGATTCCGATCGGCAATGAGAAGTCGGCGCGGGTGGAGGTGAGGTCGGTGGGGCCGGATGCGAACCCTTACATGGTGCTGTACTCAATCTTCAAGAGCGGGCTCGATGGCGAGACTGCGAAGATCGATAACCTGCGGCAGGCGGAGCGGTATCTGCCGGACAACATCTATACGGCGATTGAGGACTTCCGCAAGGCGGAGTGGACGACGAAGCTGCTGGGCGAGGATGTGAAGGGGCGGTATGTGGACCTGAAGCAGGCGTCGGCGGACCGGTGTGCGCGGCTGCTGGGGACGATCGTGAAGGCGCCGGAGATTCAGTTTCATCATGATGTGTATAACCAGCTGCTGTGGGGGCAGTTCTAGGCTGCATCTGCTTACGTTTGGATACGCCCTGGCGACTCGCTGCCGGGGCGTGTTGCGTTCGCGGGCATGAGTCGAGCGAAGTTGCAAGCGCATATGATGGATCGCAGACGTGCGATCAGGAGAGAGCGGGACCATGCGGAAGAAGGTAAGCATTATCGGGGCGGGCAATGTGGGGGCGACGGCGGCGCACTGGGTGGCGGCGAAAGAGCTGGCGGATGTGGTGCTGCTGGATGTGGCTGAGGGAATTCCGCAGGGGAAGGGGCTTGATCTGCTGGAGGCGATGCCGATTGAGAAGCGCGACTGCTCGATCATCGGCACCAATGACTATGCGGACACGAAGAATTCGGATGTTGTGGTGATCACAGCGGGGATTGCGCGCAAGCCGGGCATGAGCCGGGACGACTTGTTGAACACGAACTACAAGATCATGACGGATGTGGTGACGAAGGTGGTGGCGGCGTCGCCGAAGTGCGTGATTGTTGTGGTGTCAAATCCTCTGGATGCGATGGCGCAGACGGCGTTTCGGCAGGCGGGGTTTCCGCGCGAGCGGGTGATCGGCATGGCGGGGGTGCTGGATTCAGCGCGGTTTCGCACGTTCATCGCGGAGGAGCTGAAGGTATCGGTCGAGAATGTAACTGCTTTTGTTCTGGGCGGCCATGGCGACACGATGGTGCCTCTGCCGCGCTATTCGACGGTGGCGGGCATTCCGATTACGGAGCTGATTGAGCCTACGCGGCTGGAGGCTATCGTGCAGCGGACGCGGGATGGCGGCGCGGAGATTGTGAAGTATCTGAAGACGGGGTCGGCGTACTATGCGCCGAGCGCGGCAGCGGTCGAGATGGTTGAGGCGATCCTGAAGGATAAGAAGAAGATTCTGCCTTGCGCGGCGTATCTCGATGGCGAGTACGGCATCCGCGGCCTGTACGTTGGTGTGCCGTGCAAGCTGGGCGCGGGCGGCTTGGAGCAGATCATCGAGATCAAGCTGACGGCCGACGAGCAGGCGGCGTTACAGAAGAGCGCGGACGCGGTGAAGGAGCTGTGCTCCGTGATCGGCGTCGCGTAGGCGCGATGCTGCCGGGCGCGCGTCCCATTGCTGCGTGGATTTACTTTTTCGGCGTGATGGCGGCGTATGCGGCGGTGGTTCTGGCATCGCCGCGGCCGCCGGCGTTTGTGGATTATCCGGACTGGGTGTTTCAGGGGGTGCTGCTGCGGGGTGTGCTGACGGGGCATCCGGCTCCTGGCTATGTGCTGAAGCCGTATCCGGTTCCGAATAGCCTGACGACGGTGGCGCTGGGGCTTATGGATTGCGTGCTGCCGTGGGTGTGGGCGGCGAAGGTTTGGATCTGCGCGTACCTTGTGCTGGCGAGCGTGGCGGCGTGGCGGCTGTGTGATGCGGCTGGTGCGCGGGACTGGCGGTTGGCGGTGGCGCTGCCTTCGGTGCTGTTTCTGAATCTGGATTTCTGGTATGGGCATATCAGCTTCGAGATTGGGCTGTGCCTGCTGCTGCTGTTTGCGGCGATGATGCTGCGGCACAGCTCTGGTGGGGCGATCGGCGGGCTGTTGACGCTGCTCTTTTTTACGCATATGGAGGCGTGTGCATGCGGCCTGCTGCTGCTGATGCTGGCGGCTACGCAGAGACGCGCGCTGAGGATGCTGTGGTCTGCCACGCCGGTGATGGTACTCACAGTCTGGTATGCGCTAGGCCGGTATCTCTCGGGCAACGCGGATGGGCGCAGCGTCGCGCCGGCTGCGTTTCGTTATGGGTCGCCGGGGTTTCTGCTTTACAAGGGGAATACCTTTCTGAAGCCGTTCGGATATGTGAACGCGCGCGCGGCGGATGGGAGATCGCTGACGGAGGCGATCTTCGGGCAGTGGATATTTCTGCTGCTGTTTGGTGGTGCGCTGCTGGTGGCGGGGCTTTGCTTCTGGCTGGTGCTTTATCGCGGAAGGGAAGGGCAGGCAGGCGAGGAGAGGCTGCTGATGCGATTTGCTCTGAGCGCGTTTGTCGTTGCGGCGCTGTTGCCGCAGGTGGTGCTGGGCGTGGCGGATCCGGGATCGCGGCTGGTGCTTGCGGGGGTGGCACTGGGTTTGTTTGCTGTACGATGGCGGCGTCCGGCGGGGACTGCGCTGGCGATGTGCAGCGTGGTGTTCTGCCTGGTGAATCTGTGGCAGTTTAGCCGGATTGCGCGGGAGCCGGGGCTGGCCGGAAAAGCAAGCTCTCTGCCTGCGGCGGTACGGACGTTTGCGCATGTGGAGCCGGGAGCTCGCACATCTGTGTATGACAAGCTGGACCGCGGCGAGATGGATGAGGCGGTGTTTCAGACGGGGATGTTTCGGCTGGCGGCGAAGGAAGACGGCAGACCGAGGTAGGTCTGCCGTTTCTAGTTAGAGCAAACTGCAGGTCTCTCCACTCCGCAAATCGAAGAAGCCGTTTGCTTCGGTCGAGATGACACCCCTTCCAATGGGAACACCTTCTAGGGCGTCGGTGACATATCCGTACTGTTTCCGGACAGAGTCGTGCGGACCGGAGCGAGATGCGGAGATTCTTCGCTGCGCTCAGAATGACAAGTAAAAAAGGGGCGCTCAGAATGACGACCCATAGTTGAAGTGTTCAGATGCGGTCGATGGTGACGGCTTCGAGGACGACGGGGGTTTTGGGGCGATCCATGCCGTCGCGGGAGAGTTTGGAGATTTTTTCGGCTATGTCGTAGCCTTCGACGACTTCGCCGAAGATGGTGTGCTTGCCGGTGAGCCAGCTGGTTTCGGCGGTGGTGATGAAGAACTGGCTGCCGTTGGTGTTGGGGCCGGCGTTGGCCATGGCGAGCTTGCCGGGCTGGGTGAAGCCGTGCTTCGAGCCTTTGGTTTCATCAGCGAACTTGTAGCCGGGGCCGCCCATGCCGGTGCCTTCGGGATCGCCGCCCTGGATCATGAAGGAGGGGATCACGCGATGAAAGATGGTGCCGTCATAGAGCTTGGAGCCTTTCTTCGAGCGGGAGTTCCACTCCTTGGTTCCTTCGGCGAGACCGATGAAGTTGGCTACGGTATCGGGCGCGTCCGCCTCAAAAAGTTTGCAGACGATGGTTCCTTCCGAGGTCTTGAAGGTGGCGTAGGTGCCGGGCGTGCTGGGCATTGATTCTCCTTTTCGTTCTAGCGGTGAGATGGTGATGTAGGGCAAAAGGACTATTTGGCCCTTGGGAAGAGTGGCTGCGCCGCTTCAGTGCGTGGCTGCGGGCAGGGTGGTGGAAGGCGCGGCCGCGGCGGGCTGCGGCGTTGGATCGGGCGGGATCGGCTGGCCTTCCGGCACGATCGAGATTTTATTGATGATGACCGGCGTGACGGGCTTGTCGCTTGCACTACGATCGACGCGAGCGATGGCGGCTACGCGCGAGACGGTCTGCGAATCGCACTGGCCGAAGATGGTGTGCTTGCCATTGAGCTCCTCGACCGGAGCCTCCGTGATGAAGAACTGGCTGCCGTTGGTGGAGGGGCCGGAGTTGGCCATGGCGAGCCGGCCGGGCACGTTGAAGGTGAGCGCGGGGTCGATCTCATCCTCGAAGAAGTAGCCGGGATCGCCGGTTCCGTCGCCCATGCGATCGCCGCCCTGAATCATGAAGCTGGGGATCACGCGATGGAAGGTGGTGCCGCTGTAGAACGGCTGGCCGTGCATCTTCTTCAGGGTCTTGGGATCGACCCAATCCTTGGTGCCGGTGGCGAGACCGATGAAGTTGGCGACAGTGACGGGCGCCTGCTTGTCATAGAGCTTGCAGGTGAGGCGGCCGAGCGAGGTGTCTATCAGGGCCGTGGGGCCGGTGGGAGTGACGGGCGGGCGCACCTGGGAGGCTGCTTCGGGGCCGTCGGGGAGGTCTGCCGGAGGGCTTTTGGGTGGTGTGGTCTGGGACGGAGAAGTCTGGGGCGGGGTCTGCGGCGGAGAGGCAGTCTGCCCGATCGCCGCGGGTGCCAGGAGGACGGAGGAGAGAAGGGTGCGGAGCTTGAATCGGTTCACGAGCACTCCAACCAGTTTACGCGAGGTTGGCTGCGGAGGGTGAGGGCAGCACGCCGTTGCACTCCTGGAGAGACGAGTGCGCTGGAGATTGGCTGAGGCACATGCTGAGGCCCGCAAGTCGGCATCACACGGAACGAAAGAGAAAGGATGTGGACGATGGTGAAGTTTGCGCTCTATGGATCGTTGAAGGCAAAGCCCGGCAAAGAGGCTGCCGTGGAGGCGTTTTTGCAGCAGGGCGCCGCGATGTCGCGGCAGGAGACCGGAACAGTGACCTGGTACGCGCTTAAGGAAGGGGAGGGGCGATACGGCATCTTTGACACGTTCGAGGCGGAGGAAGGGCGCGAGGCTCACCTGAACGGGGAGATCGCAAAGGCGCTGATGGCGAATGCGGAGGAGCTGCTGAGCGAAGCTCCGCAGATCCGCAAAATTGCGATCTTAGCGGAGAAGTAGCGGAGGAAAGATAAAGACGGGAACGCAAACTTGAACAGCAACAGCAACGACGCAATACAGGGGTTTCTCCGCTGCGCCGTACTATAAAGCCGTACGGCTCCGGTCGAAATGACGGCTTCTTGGGGTGGTTCACGTTGCATAAGGCATTGTGACCGCATTGATGTCCGGTCGAGATGACGGCTTCTTTGGAGCTATGGCTGCATCGACATCTGGTTGGAACGACTGTTTCCGGGCTACGCAAGGGGGTGTGAAGCGGCTTGTTCGACGAGCCTCATGACGCGAAGAAGATTGCCGCCCAGAACTCCACGAAGCTGTGGCTCCGAGTAGCCACGGTGGGTGAGGGCGTCTGCAATTCTGGGGAGATCCGCCGCGGAGTCAAGCCCCTCCGGGAGGGCGCAGATGCCGTCGAAGTCGGAGCCGAGGCCGACATGGCTGGGTCCGGCGATGCGGCAGATGTGGTCGATGTGATCGATTAGGGCGCTGAGCGGCGGGCGGGAGATGCGGGCAGCGAAGCTTTTGTCGATGGCGTTTGCAAGGGCATGGGTGACGGGCAGGCCGCGTTCCTCGCAGGCCTGGTGCAGCCGGGCGTGCTCCAGATCCCGTTCCGGCGCGAGGGCGTTCCAGGCGCTGCGCCATCGCTCGTCGATGAAGGCGGGATAGAAGTTGACCATGACCGCGCCTCCGGATGCCGCGATTGCGCGGATCATGGCGTCGGTTAGATTTCTGGGCGACGCGGTGAGCGCGCGTGCGCTGGAGTGGCTGGCGAGGACGGGTGCGGAGGAGACCGCAAGCACATCGGCAAAGGTGGCGTCCGAGACGTGCGAGACGTCGACCATCATGCCGAGACGATTCATCTCGCGGATGACCTCGCGGCCGAAGCTGGTGAGGCCGTGATGATGGACGGCGGGATCGTCGAGGTCGCCGGAGGAGTCGGCCCATTCGTTCGAGTTCGCCCAGGTGAGGGTCATGTAGCGGACGCCGAGGTCGAAGAATTGGCGCAGCCGGTCTAAGGAATTCTCGATGGCGTGGCCGCCCTCAAGGCCCAGCAGGACGGCGAAGCGGTCGCTCGCGTGCGCGGCGAGGATGTCGTCGGCGGACCGGCAGAGCGCGAGATGATCGGGGGCGCGGCGGACCTGCTCGTGCACGGCTTCGATGAGGCTCAGAGCGCGTTCGGCGTAGTGGCCGCGCCACTGCCGCGGTTCAGGCCAGATGGCGAAGAACTCACCTGCAAGGTCGCCCTGACGGGCCGCTGCGAGGTTGAGATGGCCGCCGTTCAGGGTATCGGCGAGATGCCAGCCCTCGTCGGTAAAGCGCTGCGGCGTATCGGCATGCGCGTCAAGCAGAAGCATGGGTGGGCGGGTTGCTGGGTCGGGCATACGTGGGTGCAGTGTAGCAATGCCAGTTAGCGAGACTGGCCGGCATTGTCAGCGGCAACCTGAGGGCGCGGCGACCCGTCTCATGCTGTAGAGGTGATGTATGGCACAAGGTGTGGATGCAACGAAGACTCCGGCACGACCTTCCCATGAGGCGATCGAAAGCGGCACGGGCGAGGCGAAGTCCGAGGAACAAAAGATCGACCATATCGCCATGGAGAGCGCAAAGCGCGCCGAGAATCGGATTCATTCTGACGAACAGAAGAATCCTGGCGGCAGCATCTTTACGAAGTAGTTCAGCTTTCTCGACTCAAAGTGCAAGGCCCGCCGCTATGGCGGGCTTTGCCACGTTTGACGGCTAGTTAGTAGCCCTGCGATCCCGCGACGGCGACGGCGTGGTCCTGTTCGCCTGAGCCGCCAGAGATACCCAGAGCGCCAACCACGCTGCCGTTCTGCCTGAGCGGAACGCCGCCGGCAAAGATCATGATGCGGCCGTGGTTGGATACGTGGATTCCGAAGAACTGCTGGCCCGGGCCGGAGTTGTCGCCGAGGTCTTTGGTCGTGATGTCGAAGGCCCGCGACGTAAACGCTTTGTTGATCGAGATGTCGATCGAACCGCGCCAGGCATTCTCCATGCGTTCAAAGGCGAGGAGGTTTCCTCCTTCATCCACGACCGCGATACACATAGGCTGGCCGAGTTCGTCGGCCTTCTTGGTTGCCGCGGCGATGATCTTCCGGGCGTCGCTTAAATTCAGCATTGTGTAGCTCCTCCGCGTGACGCTGGGTCACAGGATATTTGATGCGCGGTGATGGCTGCCGCCGGGGTTTGTCGCGACAGATGCGATCCTACCCTGGCGTGATGCGTGGCTGTGCGAGCGGCTGCAAGGGATCGGGTGTTGCGTCGGGGCTCTTCCAGCCGTAGGTCTCATAGCGCCAATGCGCCGCGCCGCCGGCCAACTCGACGACGGTGAAGCCCTCGGGTGTACCCCACCGGCTGCCGTGCCACCAGTTGCCGCAGACGGCGCCGGAGGTGATGTACGGGATGCCGCGCCAGAAGACGGTTTCGTTGATGTGGGTGTGGCCCTGCAGGACGGCGATGACGTTATGGCCTTCAAAGAGATCGATGACCTGGCGGGCGTTGCCTAGGAGGAAGCCGTGCAGGTTGGTCAGAGCCTGATAGGCGGCGGCTTTGGCGGCCTTGTCGTCCGGTGGGGAGTACTGCGGAGCCGCCGAGACGATGGGGACATGGGAGACAACGACGATGGGTGTGCCGGCGGGTGTTGCCGCGAGATCGGCGGCGAGCCAGGTGAGCTGCGCGGGATCGATCATGGCGTCGAACTCGCGCTCGGGCGTGATCTGGATGGAGTCGAGCAGGATGATGTGGTAGCCCTTCTCGGTGAAGGAGCGATAGGTTTTGGTGTTGAAGCGCTGCTCGAAGGCCTTCTTGCCGTAGAGAGGGTCGGAGGGCTCGACGCCGGTTGAAGGGACGCGGCCGAAGACGTCGTGGTTGCCGATGACGTGGTGTATCGGGATGCCGTTGAGGGCCTGCTCGGTCTTGGTATAGAGGTCGAGCAGTTGGAGAGAGCGGTCGCGCGGGACGGCGGCGAGGTCGAAGCAGTGATCGCCGCCCTGGATGCAGAGGTCGGGCTTCAGGGCGCGGATTTTAGCGAGGGCGAGGGCGGTGCCTTCGGCGGCGCGGAGCTCGGGCTGGGTGTGGGTGTCGGTGAAGAAGATGAGGCGGAGGGCGCCGGGGCTAGCGAGGGGGGCGAGCGGGCTTGCGGGAAGGGTGTGCGCCGCGGCGAGGGCGGAGAGCGAGAGGAAGTGGCGGCGATCGAGGATCGGCATCTGGCGATGATAGCGGAGCTGTTTGCCTTAGAGATTACGGAGGACGTCCGCGCGCGAGACGCCTTTGTGGTCGGCGACCATGCGGACGATGGCGGCAAGTGTTCCGGTCTTTAGGGGCTTGTGCGCGGGAATGGGAAGACTTTGGCCTGAGGGAAGTTCGGTTC
>CAXTJC010000037.1:0-11628 GCA_964244225.1 uncultured Acidobacteriaceae bacterium | reverse complement strand
CACCCTCCTGCTCACCCGCGCCCGCTACCGCCGCCGCTACGGCAACGACATGCCGGAGGCCTCGATCGCCTCGCGCTTCCTCGAAGAGGTCCCCAGCCGCCTCGTCGAAGACCTCAGCCCCGCCCGTCCGCAGAACAGCTACTCCGATACCGACGAATACGGCACCCGCATGGCCGGCCGCGCCTTCAGCACGCCCTATCCACGCGCCGGCGGCCGCGCAGCAAACTCCGAAGCCAATTCCGAAGCCGGCCACTACAGCTACGAGGACGAAAACCAGGCAGCCCACACCGGCGGCAACGGCAACCCGCGCTCAGGCGCGGCAGGCACCCGCGGTTTCAACCCGGCTGGCTCAGGCAAGCTCGATAACGTCGCCAACTTCTTCGCGTCGCGCAACAAGCCCGCCATCGGAGCGAAGTTCGGCCGCCCCAAACTCGAAGTCCACACCCCCGCTGGCAAGACCGGTCTCGGCAAGGGAACTCGCGTCCGCCACCCCAAATACGGCGAGGGATCGGTCGTTCAGCGCGAAGGCGACGGGGATGACGCGAAGATTACAGTACAATTTCACCTACACGGCGTAAAGAAGCTGGTAGAGAAGTTCGCCCAGCTCGAACGCCTCTAGCGTTCTCTATCAATTTCTAGCGTTCCGACCGCCTCCAAGCTCCGAATCAAATTAGACGAAAGAAGTCACAGGAAAATTCATGGCAAATACCAAGAGCATCACCGACACCGAAGAGCGCAAAAAGATCAAGCGCGCAGCCCGCAAGAAGGCAGCCCCCAAAGCGCCCCGTACCGGCGCACGCGGCGAAAACAAACAGAAGATCAAAAAGGCAGCGCGCGGCGCGTCCAAGCGATAACGCAGCACACAAGGGCCACTCTCCAGCCGCTCTTCCTAGGGCAAACGGGAGTGGCCTTCGCTGTCTCCGAATCGCCAAACACATCGCTCCGCTCCTTCATCGGCATGGGATTCAGTTACCGAGGAATGCCGTCATCTCGACCGAAGCCGTACAGTTGTATCGTACGGCGCAGTGGAGAGACCCCTGTATTTCCTTGCCACTGCCCTTATCTTGATCGAGCGCGCCCGGCATCTCCAGTTCCAAACAGGTTCTAAGAACGCAAGCTTTCCAGATTGTCTCGCCGAGGAGCTACCGCGCTGCCCCGTCAGATCTTCGCCACCAAGTCCATCGATAAGCTGATTGCGGAGTCCGAGCGGCCCGAGCACGCGCTCAAAAAAACCCTCGGCCCCGTCTCGCTCACCGCGCTCGGCATCGGCGCCGTCATCGGGTCGGGTATCTTCACCGTCATCGGCACCGCCATTGGCGGCAACCCCGCCGCGCTCGCCACCTGGTCGGACTCGCCCGTGCTCGACCTCATCCTCGGCTGGCTCCACCACACCTCCGGCGCCGTCGCCGGCCGCCCCGGAGCCGGTCCCGCCCTCGCTCTCTCGCTGGTCCTCGTCGCCCTCGTCTGCGCGCTCACCGGCCTCTGCTACGCCGAGCTCGCCAGCATGATCCCCATCGCCGGCTCCGCCTACACCTACACCTATGCCACCCTCGGCGAGCTCATCGCCTGGGTCATCGGATGGGATCTCATCCTCGAGTACGCCTTCTCGAACATGAGCGTCAGCGTCGGCTTCGCCGCTCACCTCGTCGATCTCCTCGACTGGCTCGGCCTCCACCTCAGCCCCAAATGGCTCTCGCCCTCCTATCTGCCCCTCGGCCTGCAAGACCTCGCCGGCCACGATATCTACGCCCCCGGCTGGCACTCCGGCTTCAATATCCCCGCCTTCCTCGTCGTCCTTCTCCTCACCCTCGTCCTCGTCCGCGGCATCCGTGAGTCCGCCCGCACCAACAACATCATGGTGCTGGTCAAAATCGCCGCCATCCTCGTCTTCTGCTTCGCCGGCCTCTCCTTCATTCACCCTGGCAACTACCATCCCTTCTCGCCCAATGGCTTCTCCGGCGTGCTCGCCGGCGGCTCCATCATCTTCTTCACCTATATCGGCTTCGACTCCGTCTCAACCGCCAGCGAGGAGTGCAGGAACCCCCAGCGCGACGTCCCCACCGGCATCCTCGCTACCCTCATCGTCTGCACCATCCTCTACATGGGCGTCGCCGTCGTCCTCACCGGCATCGTCCCCTGGCAGACCGTCGCCGGCGATAGCGCGCCCGTCGTCAACGCCCTCAAGCGCGTCTCGCTCACACCCGGAGGCCACGCCCTGCACTGGGTCCGGCTCGCCGTCCTCATCGGCGCCATCCTCGGCATGATCTCCTCGATCCTCGTCTTCCAGCTCGGCCAGGCCCGCGTCTGGTTCGCCATGTCGCGCGATCGCCTCCTGCCCGACGCCTTCTCGCGCATCCACCCCAAGTTCCGCACGCCGGCCTTTGCCACCTGGTTCGCCGGCGTCCTCGTCGCCATCCCCGCCGGCATGTTCGACGTCGGCACCTTCGCCGAGATGTCCAACATCGGCACCCTCTTCGCCTTCGTCCTCGTCTCCATCGGCGTCGTCGTCCTGCGCTACAAAGACCCCACCCGCCGCCGCGGCTTCCGCGTCCCCTTCGGCCCCGTCATCCCGATCCTCTCGGTCCTCTGCTGCGGCCTGCTCATGGCCGGCCTCCCCGCCAAGACCTGGCTGCGCTTCTTCGTCTGGCTCGCCATCGGCCTCATCGTCTACGTCTCCTACAGCCGCAAGCGCAGCGAGTTTTACAAACGCTAACGCCCTTCAAACCAGCCGTACCGACTCACCGTACCGAGCCAGTCCCAAGTCCGCGGTCAGCAAGGTGATCCCTTCAACCCTCGCCTGTGCGAGGAGCAGCCGATCAAACGGATCTTTATGGAGAAGCGGCAGAACACCCGCCTCAATCGCATGATCGCTGAGAACCACAAGCTCCTGATAGCCGTTCTCAAGCAGACCTCGCCGGAATCTGCGTGGCTCAACCTGAAAATCCGTCCGCCCAAGGCCACGCTTGATCGCAATCTCCCACAAGCTGACTACGCTGAATACAAGCCGATGATCGTCCGACAGCAGCAGGCGCGCGGCCTCCGGAAGACGCTGCGGTACTCCAGCCGCCCACAGCAGCAGATGCGTATCCAGAAGCAGCTTCACTCCGACCCGTAGAACATCTCTTCAATCTCGCTCTGTCCCATGGTGTCAAAGTCGTCCGGCACGCTGATCTCGCCTTCCATGAACCCCAATCGCTTCGGCACCTCCGGCGCCTCCACCGCAACCACCCTCACCAGAGGCTTACCGGCGCGTGCAATGATGAACGACTCCCCCTGAACCGCCTTTTCAACCAGCTTCGACAGATGGGTCTTCGCCTCATGCATATTGACTGTAATCATCGTGTCACCCTTAGCCCATAGACTTTAGTCCACGTAGCTTAGTCTAGCAAACCTCAGCCCGGAACCAACCCCTCGCTCCTCATCCAATCAAAAAGCGCAAAGAACGATTGCGGGCTCGATGAGTCCTCGCTATCTTTGACTCGCTTCGCCCCCCTACCGCAAGGGCTTCCCCGCAACCGGATACCCCTGCCACACATACCGCAGCGCCTCCGGCAGGGTCTGTCGCTTCACCGCCTGGTCCACATGCCCGGCGTTCTGCGCAAACACAAACTGGTAGTGGTAGCCCTTCGCCGCCAGCACCTGCGCCATGAGCTCGTTCGCCTCTACCCAGTCGTGCATCCCATCGCGCATCACATTGGGGTTCAGCAGATCGCGGTCGCCGACCTCCATCCACAGCCGCAGCGGCTTCCGCGCGCTCTCCGGAATCAGCCGCTCATGGAACCCCCACGCCCCATGCGGAGTCTCCGCGCTCTGCGGCCATTGCTGATTCACATACGTTCCCGAGTAGGTCAGCACGCGATGGTACAGCTCTGGGTGAGTCCAGGCCATAATCAGCGCGCACGAGCCACCCGAGCTTCCGCCCATCGTCGCCCGTCCCTCCGGATCGTGCGTCAGCCGAACCTGCGCCTCCGCCTCCACCCGCGGCAGCACCTCCGTCTCCACAAACTCCGCATACCGGCCGGACATCGTGTCGTACTCCAGCCCGCGTTCGCTGCCCTGCGCATCGCCGCCGCCGTTCCCGATCGAGATCGCCACCATCGCCGGCACCTGACCCGCCGCGATCAGAGCGTCGAGCGCCGTAAAGAGCTCCCGGTCCGGTCCATCCGCACCCACCAGAAACGGCGCCGCCGTCCCCGCCACATACTGCTGCGGCACGTACACCTCCACCCGCCGCGTATACGGCGCCGCATGGCTCGTCGTCACCATCAGCTTGCTGGGATTCGCCGGATCCACCGTGCCGAACGTCCCGGGCTCCCGCGCAATCCCTGGATAAACCTTGCTCTCCTCTGACCGCATCGTGAACGCAATCACCCGCCCCTGCGGCACACCGGCACGCACCAGCATCTCCGGCGCGGGCGTATGTGTAGGACCGAGTACGAAGTCGCCATCCGCGTCCGCCGGCGCATTGGCTCCGTCAGCCAGCCGCGTCGCTCCCGCAGGCGGCATCCGTGTCGGAGGCGTCGGCCGTGGCGGAGGCGAAGGCCGTGACATAGGCGGCGCCTGTGACGGAAGAGCCGGCCGCACCGCCTGCGCCGCTCCCTCCAAAAGCGCCCCGCTCCCGGCCCCCAGCAGCAGCACCAGCAGCCCGCACCGCCGCAACCCGAAACACGTCACACACCAGGCCATAGGAGATTCCTCTCTGCCACCCACTCTACCCGGACGAAGACCGTCGCGCGCCCGCCACCCGCATACACTACACCCATGCCCCGCAAGCCCAAGGCCTCCCCCGGCCAGCCCTTACTCGACCCCCGCACCTGGCTCCGCGATCTCCCCAAGGCCGAGCTCCACCTGCACCTCGAAGGCTCCATCACGCCCGAAACCCTCATCGAGCTCAGCCGCCGCAACGACCCCGCCCCGCTCTATCCTGCTGCCGCCCAGGCCCTCTACCACTACACCGACTTCCCCAGCTTCCTCATGAGCTTCAAAGCCATCACCGAGCGCCTCCACTCTCCCGCCGACTACGAGCTCATTACCGTCGCCATGGTCCGCGACCTCGCCGCCCAGGGCGTCCGCCACGCCGAGGTCTACATCTCCTTCGGCATCCTCTATCACTTCAACCGCCTCAATGTGGATGAGGTCTTCGCCGCCCTCGAGCGCGGCCGCCTCCGCGCCGAACAGGAATTCGGCACCACCGTCCTCTGGCTCATCGACGCCGTCCGCCACTTCGGCGTCGACGAAGCCGCGCAGGTCTTTCGCAAGGCCGCCGAACTCCATCGCACCCACTCCTCCGTCGCCGGCATCGGCATCGGCGGCGACGAAGCCCGCGGCCCCGCCGGCGACTTCCGCGAGCTCTACGCCGAAGCCAAAGCCGCCGGCCTCCACCTCACCGCGCACGCCGGCGAGTCCGTCGGCCCGCAGTCCATCTGGGCCGCCATCAACATCGGCGCCGAACGCCTCGGCCACGCCCTCACCGCCCAGCTCGATCCCGACCTCCTCGACCTCCTCGCCGAACGCCAGATCCCCCTCGAGCTCAACGTCACCTCCAACCTCCGCACCGGCTGCTGCTCCTCGATCGACACCCACCCGGTGCACATGTACTTCGACCGCGGCCTCATGATCACCCTCAACTCCGACGACCCACCCATGTTCGGCGCCACGCTGCTCGACGAATACCTCCTCGTCCACCAACACTTCAACCTCTCCCTCGACCACATGCGCGAGCTCGCCGCCAACTCCATCGAAGCCAGCTTCCTATCCCCCACCCGCAAACTAGCCCTCCTCGCCGAAATCGAGCAATACGGGCTATAAGCGATCTTGCCGTGGAAGACGACCGTATCGTGCTCTGAGACAATCACTCGAATGAACGGAAGCAAGTTAACAGTTCAATCGGCAATCTCGAACTTTGGCGCGGCAGTTACCGCAAAGCTGTCCAGCCTCGCTGCAGGTGGCAATCCGGAAGATCAGCTACGAGCCCCGTTTGAGCAACTCCTACTGACCGTGGCAGGGCTCTCCGCCCGCAACACCGTCGTGCTCATTGGGGAGTCGTCGCTTGGAGACCTTCATCTCCGCCCCGACTACGCCGTCGCCGTGGACAACGCGCTGACCGGCTTTATCGAACTCAAAGCTCCAGGCAAAGGCGCGGATCCCCGTCGGTTCAAGGATCCTCATGACCGAGAGCAGGGCCTGAAGCTTCGCTCGCTTCCGAATGTTCTCTTCACTGACGGCAACACGTTCAGCTTGTGGCAGAACGGCGAACTCGTCGGCGATGTTCTTACGCTTATTGGGGATGTCGGAACCTCCGGCCCACGGCTCACACCGCCTCCCGGTCTGCAGCTACTCTTCGACCAATTCCTCGGCTGGACTCCAACGCCGCCTGACTCCGCGAGAGCGCTCGCCCACACCATCGCCCGTCTCTGCCGCTTTCTCCGCGACGAAGCTATGGAACAACTCGCACGAAAGAGTCCAGCCCTTTCCGCGCTCGCACAGGACTGGCGAAGGCTTCTCTTCCCGGAAGCTAACGATCAGCGCTTCGCGGACGGGTATGCGCAGGCTGTCACCTTCGGCCTGCTGATGGCCCGTGCTAAGGGGATCCTCCTCGATGAGACACTGCAGCAGGCAGCCGATGAACTCTCTGTCTCCAGCACCCTCATTGGTGCCGCGCTCCACCTCCTCACCGAAGACCCGGAGAACCGCAAGGCCCTCGGAACCTCACTCCGTGTCCTCCGGCGCGTTCTCAATCAAGTGGACTGGAGCCGGATCAGCAAGGGCGACCCCGATACGTGGCTCTACTTCTATGAAGAGTTCCTCGCCACTTATGACAACAAGCTGCGCAAACAGACGGGCTCGTACTACACTCCGCCCGAAGTCGTTGAAGCCATGGTCTCTCTCGCCGACCAGGTCCTCCGCAGCGCTCGCTTCAACCGCCATGCCGGACTTGCTTCTCCGGACGTCACCATCGCCGACCCCGCTACTGGCACCGGAACTTTTCCCCTCGGCATCCTTCGCCGCGTTGCCAAAAGCGTGGCAGCCGATCAGGGCGAAGGTGCCGTCCCAGACGTTATTCACGCGACGCTCAGTCGCATCATCGCCTTTGAAATGCAGCTCGGTCCCTTCGCCGTCGCTCAGCTCCGCATCCTTGCCGAAGTCCTCGATCTGACCGGCTCACCCTCGACCCAGGCCCTGCGCATGTTTGTCACCAATACCCTCGGCAACCCTGATGATGACTCGGGCCATATCACGGGCATGATTCCGCGCTCCATCGCGCAATCCCGTCGCGACGCCAATCGCATCAAGCGTGAGGAGACCATCACCGTCGTCATCGGCAACCCGCCATACAAAGAAAAAGCCAAAGGGATGGGCGGCTGGGTGGAGGGTCAGACCAAAGAGGAGATCAAGGCAGCTCCACTCAACGCCTGGCAGCCCCCGGCCCTGTGGGGTATCGGTGCCCATGCCAAGCATCTCCGGAACCTCTATATCTACTTCTGGCGCTGGGCTACCTGGAAGGTCTTCGATCCAAATCCCTTCCAGCCCACATCCGGGCCCCGCGAGGGAATCGTTTCCTTCATCACCGTCGCCGGCTTCCTCAATGGACCCGGCTTTCAGAAGATGCGCGACTATCTCCGCCGCACCTGTGATGACATCTGGGTCGTCGACTGCTCCCCTGAAGGCCATCAGCCGGAGGTCAACACCCGCATCTTTGAGGACGTGCAGCAGCCCGTCTGTATCGTCATGGTCTCCCGCTCCGGATCCAGCCATGCGGAAATTCCCGCGGCCGTCCACTTTCGCAGCCTGCCCCTCGGTCATCGCCGTGCAAAGTTTGCGGCGCTCGGAACCCTCCAACTCAACGGAGACGGCTGGACCATCGGACCGACTGGCTGGCGTGAGCCCTTCCTGCCGCAATCCGTCGGCGCCTGGTCCACCTATCCGGCGTTGGAAGATCTCTTTCTCGACAATGGCTCCGGCATGATGCCCGGTCGAACCTGGGTCATCGCTCCCGACAGCGACACCCTGCTCCGGCGATGGGAAAAGCTCAAAGCCGCACCGCCCACTGAGATGGATGATCTATTCACGCCGCATATTCGCAATGGAGAGCTGGGCGACCGGTACTCCGCGAAGACGATCACCGATGCGCTTCATGGCTTCCCAGTGAGACTAACGTCCGTGCTCGACGATAAAGATGACGTCGTTTCGCCTATTCCGATCGCCTACCGCTCCTTTGATCGGCAATGGGTTATCCCAGACAAACGCCTTATCAATCAACCCAACCCTGATCTCTGGGCCACGCGCTCCAATAAGCAGCTCTTCCTCACGGCGCTCTCCCGCATAGCGCCCACTAATGGCCCCGCTCTTACGATCTCGGCACTTCTTCCTGATCTGGATCACTACCGTGGTTCTTTTGGTGGCCGCGTCTTTCCGCTGTGGGCAGATGCCGCCGCAACCCAGCCCAACCTGAAGCCCGCCCTTCTCCGTTACCTTACCGACATGTTCGGCGTGCCGCTGTCACCCGAAGACCTCTTCAGCTACATCGCCGCACTCGCCGCGCATCCCGCCTATACCGCCCGCTTTCAACCAGACCTCTCCACCCCTGGCCTTCGCATTCCGCTCACTGCAGATCCTGCCCTCTTTTACGAAACCGTCGCTCTCGGCCGCCGCGTCCTTTGGCTGCACACCTTCGGCGATCGCCTGGCGGCTGCCTCCGTGGGTCGTCCTGCCGGACCGCCGCGCGTTCCCGTCGACCCGCCCTCCATCCCGCTTGCCGGCCGCATCTCCGGCAAGCCGGAGGACTTTCCAGACTCCTTGAACTATGACGCCGGAAAACACCGCTTGCTTGTCGGCCACGGCTACATCGATAATGTCTCCGCGCCAGTCTGGGCCTATCAGATCTCCGGGAAGCGTGTCCTTACCCAGTGGTTCAGCTACCGTAGGCTCCACCGCGAGCGTCCCGTTCTCGGTGACCGCCGCCCGCCATCGAAACTCAACGAAATCCAACCCAGCCATTGGCTGCCCGAGTACACCACCGAACTTCTCAACGTCCTCAACGTCCTCACCCTCCTCGTCGAGCTTGAACCGGCACAGGCAGCTCTGCTGGATGAAGTCTGTGCCGGCCCGCTTCTCTCGCAGGAGACCCTCCTCGCTGGAAACGCTCTGATCACCCCTCCAAAGCCGGAAAAACTGAAACAATCCAAGTCCAAACGCCCTCAGCTCTTCGAATGAACAAAGCAAAATCTGTTTTTTTGCTCAACGAGCGGCTTCAAACGGACGGATCACGCTGCGAGTGTGACTTAGTTCGGGCATGGCTTTCAGCAATGCCCTAAGTGCTGTCCACCACGTGGCTTCGGCCACCGAGGTCAGCCTGGTCATCCTTCAGGACGAAATCTTCAGTTCCTGAAGAGGTGTTCCCACACCTACAAGGGTGTCATCTCGACCGAAGCAGAACGGCTTCTTCGTTTGCGAAGCGGCGAGACCTGCAGTCCGTGCGACCCGGCGATACACCGTCAGGAACTTCGCTCCAGCGCAGACCCATTTTGGCGCAACCTACCCTCCGGCAAGCCTATTCTGGAGCAGTACCTCACTTCACTTCGACATTGCACAAGGGAGCGCCGCCGAGGGGTACCCGCACAGCACCGCGTAAAGAGTAGAGGCAGCACACTAACCGCTTTCGATCGAAGACTTTGGTACAGAAGTACGGGGAGGGGGGCTGGTACCCCATGCGAGCCTGATCCATGCCGCCGTGCGCTCACCCAGCGCCGGCGAGACGAGTCGAATCCAGTACACTCGCCACAGGCCTGCTCACACACGCGCAGGCTGTGCAAAGGTCGACCCCACCGCATGAAGCTGCACCTCCCGGCCCTTCTCCTTCTCTCTGCTGTCAGCTCCGCGTTCGCTGCTACTCCGGCGAAGGCCCCGTCACAAAGCAAGCCCGACTCCGTCCTGCTCGATACCATGCAGGCTGAGCTCGCCCGCGCCATGGCCTCGCTCGGCACCACCGCGCAACCAGCCCCCGCGAACGCCGCGCCGCCAGCGGACGAGCGGCCTACCGGCCTTCCCGCCGGCCCGCTCGATAGCGCCCTCGCCACCCTCCCGCAGCCCACGCCGCGGCCCTACTTCGTCTCCTTCTCCGTCGCCGACGCCGACCAGTTCTCCATGTCCGCCGCCTTCGGAGCCATCACCAACACCCGCTCCGGCCGCGTCCGCAATGCCGACGTCGAAGTCCGCCTCGGCTCGCCCGCCGAGGACAATACCCACGGCGACCATCGCAACTCCGCCCTTTCCACCATCCCCATGCCCCTCACCGACGATCGCGCCGCCATCGCCCGCTCGCTCTGGTTCGCCACCAACCGCGGCTACGCCCGCGCCCTCGACGCCTTTCTTAAAGTCAAAACCGAGCAGCAGGTCCGCGCCCGCGAAGAAGACGTCTCCGCCGACTTCTCTAAAGAGACCGCAGCCACCACCGTCCTTCCCCCCAGCCCACCGCTCGACGTCACCGAGAAGGTCCGCGCCGCCTGGGCCGATCGCCTCCGCGAGCTCTCCGGCATCTTCAAGCAGTACCCCGATGTCCTCTTCTCAAACGTGGCCCTCGAAGCCTCCACCGAGACCGACTACTTCGTCTCCTCCGAAGGCTCGCACGTCGCCACACCCTCGCACGTAGCGCGTCTCATCGTCGTCGCCCGCACCCGCGCCGCCGACGGCATGGATCTCTTCCGCGCCGAGACCTTCGAGGCCGACACCCTCGCCCACTTGCCGGAGCAATCGGCCGTCATCTCGAAGACCGTCGCCATGGCGAAGAACCTCGAAGACCTGCGCGCCGCTCCCATCACCGAGCCCTTCAACGGCCCCGCCATCCTCTCCGGCCGCGCCTCCGCCGTCTTCTTTCACGAGGTCCTCGGCCACCGTCTCGAAGGCCAGCGCCAGCGCGGCGATGAGGAAGGTCAAACCTTCACTAAGCTCCTCGGCAAGCCCATCCTGCCCACCTTCCTCTCCGTCGCCGACGACCCAACCCTCTCAACCTTTGAGGGCCACCCGCTCAGCGGCCACTACAGCTTCGATGACGAGGGCCAGCCCGCGCACCGCGTCGACCTCATCAAGGCCGGCGTCCTCGAAACCTTCCTCATGTCGCGTCAGCCCATCGCCTCCGTCTCCACCTCAAACGGCCACGGCCGCGCGGAGACCGGCCACATGCCCACCGGCCGCCAGGGCAACCTCATCGTCACCAGCACCAAGACCGTGACGGATAAGCAACTGCGGCAGTTACTGATCGACGAAGCCAAGAAACAGGGCAAGCCCTACGGCCTCTTCTTCGAAGACATCTCCTCCGGCTTCGCCGTCACCAATCGCCGCAGCCCGCAGGCCTTCTCCGTCATGCCCCTCGTCGTCTACCGCGTCTTCACCGACGGCCGCCCGGACGAGCTCGTGCGCGGCGTCTCCATCGTCGGCACCCCGCAGGCCGCGCTCAACCGCATCCTCGCCACCGACGATCATCAGGACATCTTCAACGGCATCTGCGGCGCCGAGTCCGGCCAGATCCCCGTCTCCGCCGTCGCCCCCGCCATGCTCGTCAGCGAGATCGAAACCCAACGCCTCGCCCAGGGCAACACCCGCCCACCCATCCTCCCACCGCCTCCGCCTGAG
>CAXTJC010000036.1:0-11679 GCA_964244225.1 uncultured Acidobacteriaceae bacterium | reverse complement strand
AATCGCCTTCAGCTTTACCTCGGCACCCCGCCGATAGCTCGTATCCTGCGTCAGCACAGCGACGCATCCCGAATCGTTGATCCGGTCCACCAGCGCATGCGCCGCAAACCCCCCAAAGATCACCGAGTGAACCGCCCCTATCCGGGCGCAGGCCAGCAGCGCCATCGCCAGCTCCGGCGTCATGCCCATATAGATCGCCACCCGGTCCCCGCGCTTCACCCCCATCGCCTTCAGCGCATTCGCGAGCTTCTGCACCTCTACGTGCAGTTGCGCATATGTAATCCTCCGCACCTCCCCCGGCTCACCCTCCCAAAGCAGCGCCACCTTGTCTTTCTTCGCGCCTAACGCATGCCGATCCACACAGTTATGGCAAAGATTCGTCTTACCGCCAACAAACCACTTGGTGTCCTGCGCCTCGCCCTCGCGCACAGCCCGCCACGGAGCAAACCACTCCAGCTCCCTCGCCGCCTCCGCCCAGAACGCCTCCGGCTCCTCCACACTCCGCCGGTACATCGCGTCATATGCCGCACGATCCTTAATGCGCGCGCTCGCCGCAAACTCCACTGGCGGCGGGAACAACCGGCTCTCATTCAGGCTCGACGAAAGGTTCTCTTCAGCAGCAGTCGATGTCACGTGCGCACGTCTCCAAAGATCGCAGAGGCAATCACTCAGAAACCTACGCTACCCCCCAACCCCTCGGCAACTGCACTCGAGTCATGCGTCCTTAGTCACGTAGACACAACCGCCGTCAATCGCTACACTCCCCCTCGTTGACCCTCGTAGCAAAGTCACCACGAGGACTGTTCCACTTCGAGGGCATCACACCACCATGAGTTTTTTAGATCGCGACCGATCCGTAGCCCCCATCCATTACAACCGCTGGCTCATCCCACCCGCCGCCCTCGCAATCCATCTCGCCATTGGACAGGTCTACGCCTTCTCCGTCTTTAAGAACCCTCTCATCGACGCCTTCAAGCCCTTCGTCTCCGGCGCTAATCTCAACAAAGATATCGGCTACATCTTCTCCATCGCCATTGCCTTCCTCGGCCTCTCCGCCGCCCTCTTCGGCGCCTGGCTTGAAAAAGCCGGCCCCCGCCGCGCCATGTTCTATGCCGCCTGCTGCTTTGGTGCCGGCTTCCTCGTCGCGTCGGTCGGCGTTCAATCCCACCAGCTCTGGTTGGTCTATCTTGGCTATGGCGCCATCGGCGGAATAGGTCTCGGTCTCGGTTACATATCCCCCGTCTCGACCCTCATCAAGTGGTTCCCCGATCGTCCTGGCCTAGCCACCGGCCTCGCCATCATGGGCTTTGGCGGCGGCGCCATGATCGGTGGTCCCCTCGCCAATCAGCTCATGGCCCACTTCCGCGCCACCGGCCAACCAGGCAGCTCCGCCATCGCCCACACCATGATCGTCATGGGAGTCCTCTACTTCTGTTTCATGATGTTCGGCGTCTTCACCATCCGCGTCCCCAACCCAGCCTGGTCGCCCGCAGGCTATACCGCCCCCGCCCACACCGCCGGCAGCAAAGACCTCGGCCTCATCTCCTCCCACAACGTCGCCGTGACCCAGGCCTGGCAAACCCCACAGTTTTGGCTCCTCTGGATTATCCTCTTCACCAACGTTACCGCCGGCATCGGCATCCTTGAAGAAGCCGCGCCCATGATCCAGGACTTCTTCAAGGGCCAGGCCGGTCCCGCCGCCGCCGTCGGCTTCGTCGGTCTGCTCTCCATCCTCAACATGGCCGGCCGCTTCTTCTGGGCCTCTACGTCGGACTTCATCGGCCGTAAAGCCACCTACTTCGCCTTCTTCACCCTCGGACCCATCCTGTTCTTCTTCCTTCCACTCACCTCGAGCCTCCACCTCAACTCCATCCCACTCTTCGTCATTGGCGCCGCTATCATCATCTCCATGTACGGCGGCGGCTTCGCCACCATTCCCGCTTACCTCAAAGACCTCTTCGGCGGCTACAACGTCTCGGCCATCCACGGTCGTCTGCTCACCGCCTGGTCCACCGCCGGCATCGTCGGCCCGCTCATCGTCAACGGCATTCTCGACCACTACGTCACCAATAAAATGCCACGCGAGCAGGCCTACCCGCTCATTCTCCACATCATGACCGGCCTGCTCTGCGTCGGCTTCGTCGCCAACCTCCTCGTCCGGCCCGTCGCCGAAAAGTTCTGGATCAAAGGCGATCTCGACATGTCCAAAGCCGGCCCCGCCCACTAAGACTTACTCCAGCAGTTATCTCAACCGAAGCGCAAGGTCCGCTCTTCTTTTCCGAAAAGCCGTCATCTCGACCGAGCATCGCGAGTGGAGAGACCCCGTATTTCCCACTACCGATGCCATCGAACACCAAGGAGCCGCCAATGCCCGAAACCCCAAAATCCCAAGTCCTCCTCGTCGCCATAGCCTGGCTTATCGTCATCCTCCCCACCGCCTGGGGCCTCAGCTACACCGTCAAAAACGCGATGAAGCTCTTCCAGCCCCCGCCCATTGTTGCCACTCCGACCTCTCCCGCACCCCACTAAAACCCATTCGGTACAGGTCTGTCAAAGAGAACGCTACATTCTCTCTTCGAGCAGGTTAAGGTCGATCTGAAGAAGCTCTTTAAGCAGGCTTCCCCCCGGGCGGCCTGTCTCCCCGAACAGGCGGCCTTGCACCGCGATCACCTCCGGCAGCGCATCCTGCAAAGCCTTGAATCCCTTGCTCGTCACTTCCACCTGTTTGGCTCGTGTATCTGGCTTGCTTCTACGTCTGGAGATCATCTTTTTCGTCTCCAGCGCCTTCAGCGTTTGCGAGACCTGCATCGGATGAATGCCCGCCGAGCGCGCCAGTTCAATCTGGGTTACCGGCTCATTCTCGCGGCCAAACCAGGCTACAAGTGCAAGCGTGATGAACTGAAGACTCGTCAGGTTGATCGAAGCTAGAGCACGATCGACCTCCCGCTGGTACCGCGCGGCGATCCTCCAGACGACAAAGCCCACCGCGTTCTCCGGCGCGCCCAGAGAGACCTCATCAAACATCCTCCGAATGGCCTCTGAGCTCTTTTGCACTCCCCAATCCTAGAGGAAGATCGGCGATGCCCGTGCGCCAGCAGACTTCTGTGCATCATTTAATAAACATATTTATCTTATTGGAAGACGATCGAGATCACAGGCATCGCCCGGGTGCCCGGGGGTCCACCATCTTTCTGCCGGGACGCAGTTGAAGGAGACGCAACATGGCAAATTTACCGCTCGACCTCGCCTTTTGGCCTACGACCGCACCCGCGCCCTGATCGAAAGAACCGTCACCATCGACGGCGTGGACGCCACCTTTCACAGTGCGCCCATCGTGACGGAGATCTTCAAAGGCATGATCGGCGATCGCCGCTTCGATGTCTCGGAGCTCGGTCTCACCTACTTCTTACGCACCTTCAAGGATGGACAATCGCCCTTCGTCGCGATCCCCGTCTTCCCCAACCGCGCCTTCCGGCACTCCGCCATCTTTGTCAATAAAGCGAGCGGTATCCAAAAACCCGAGGACCTGAATGGTAAGACCATCGGCGAACTGGCGCTCTATGGCCACGATGCCGGCATCATGCCGAAAGGCATGTTGATGGATGAGTTCGGGTTCAAACCTGAAACATGCCGCTGGGTAATTGGCGGCCTCGATTGGCCTCTGCAGCCGATTGATTTCGTCTCTCATCCGCATCCGGCAGACGTGGAAGTAACCCAGATTGCAAAAGGCAAAGAGCTTGGTGCCATACTTGAAGCGGGAGAACTCGATGTGCTTATCTCGGCGGATGTGCCAAAGTGCATGCTGGAGCACTCGCCGAAGGTTGCTAGGCTGTTTCCAAACTACAGCGAGGCAGAGCGCGGCTACTATAAGCGAACCGGCATCTTCCCAATCATGCACACAGTAGTGGTCCGCCGTGACCTACTCAAACAGCATCCTGAACTATCTCAGTCCATGTACAAGGGCTTCTGCGATGCAAAGAAGGCGGCTCAAGAGAAGTACAGGCACGGGTTGATCTTCAACAGCATGGGAACGATGTTTCCCTGGTTCAGCCACTTGGTCGATGAGGACATAGCGGTGCTAGGTAAGGACTGGTGGCCTTATGGCATCGCGGCGAACCGCAAAGCACTCGATGCTGTGCTTCGCTACCACCATGAACAGGGCATCACGGACCGGCTTTTCACTATAGAAGACATCTTTCTGCCGGAGCTGCTGAGCACCTAGGACATGCCTCGGAAGCGAGGCAAAAGCCTCAGGCTAAGTGCCCACCCTTCGTGCCTTCGCGTGAGGGGTGGGGTTTCACCCCACTTGCTACAGCACCTTGCCTTGCACTCTCCAGATCGATCGATCTGCTCCCAAGCCGTTCCACGTACCATCGACGACATGAGCTTCACCGCCACCGCCCTTATCGGCTTCTTTCTCGGCTTCGCCTTTGGCGTCGGCTGCGCCTTGGCCGTACTGTATTCCATTTACGCTGGCGGCTACCGCGCCGCCATCCGCGACTCCCTGCTTCCGGACCCACCAACGCGCTTCCGCATCGCCCGCGAGAAGGCCATCCACCACACCACCGAGGGCTGAGCCACCCTTCTCCATCCACCCGCCTCTCATCACACATGACAAAGCAAGCCGACGACGCCATCCGCTCCGGAGCCCAGCACGTAGACCAGACCGAACAGCTTGCCAGCCACCGCTCCGCGCCCCGCGACATCACTGCCTTGGAGTCGGAACCCGAAGAGCGGCTCGGTCAGCCGCCTATCACGACCGAACTCCCCAACATCACCCTGAGTATGTTCGAGCAAGGCTCTCAGGTCCGCGTTCGAGTCGGCAACGCCCACAACGCCTCAGAGCTCTACGAGCAGATCTACAACTCCGCCGAGGAGGCCAACACCGCCATGCTCGACGGAGATATCCTGTCCGACGATCAGGTCCCCGACTCCACTGCTCTCGCCGGCACCGGCATCCCACTCGCCGGCATTACCACCGAAAAACTCGTAGCCGCGGGCCTGAAGCGCCGCGGAGGCGACACTCTCTAGCTCTCGCCCTCAGTTTGAAGCTTCATCCTCGCCGTGTCCGCCGCTCGCGATCCTTCATCCGAGCTTCTTCCGCCCGTCTCTCCGCCTGCTCAAAGAGTGACGAGAAGATGCCTCCCAGGGCAATCAGCAACGCAAGCACGAGCAGCCCGATTCCAGTCGTCCGCCATAGCGACGAGTCGCCCGGCGATCCCGGCTGCTGCGCCACATTCGTAAACGAAAGCCCGCAGCTAACCAGAGCGAACAGCCCCAGCGTCGTCGCCAGAATGAAGAGATTCCTACCCATCGCATCTTCAGCATAGACCTTCGCCGAAATCGAGCAAAGTCGCTGCGGAACCGGACTACACATCGCTCAATCCGTATGAAAGAACGCCTCCACATCGGTGATATCGTCCGTCCGTCGATACGGCGGCAATGAATCCAGGAATATCTTCCCGTACCCTGAGCGCTGCACCCTCGGATCCAGCAGCATCAGCACACCCCGGTCGTTGAGCGACCGGATCAGCCGCCCAAACCCCTGCTTGAGCGTAATTACGGCCTGTGGCACCTGGAGATCGAAGAACGGCCGTCCACCCGCCGCCTCCACCGCGCGCATGCGCGCCTCAACCACCGGGTCTGACGGCACCGCGAACGGCAGCTTATCGATCACCACGCACGACAGCTGCTCCCCCTGCACATCTACCCCCTGCCAGAAGCTCGACGTCCCGAACAGAACCGCATGCTCCGTCTCCCTGAACTGCTGCAAAAGCACATGCCGCGGCGCTGTCCCATGCAGCAGCAGCGGGTAGGGCAGCTCGCTCAAGAGCCGCTCATGGACGGCACGCATATGCCCGTAACTCGTGAACAGGCAGAACGCTCGCCCTTTCGTGATCTCGAGCACGCGCCGTATCCGCTCCACGGCTTTCTCCGTAAACGCCCGATCGCGCGGGTCCGGCATATTCTGCGGCAGGTACAGCAAAGCCTGCGTTGCATAGTCGAAGTGGCTCGGCACCACCAGCTCGCGCGCAAACTGCAGTCCCAGCCGCTTTGAGATATGGCTGAACCCCGGCACTCCCTCAGGTCCCGCAACCGTCAGCGTGGCGCTCGTCAGCACCACCGCCGGAAACACATCGAACAGCGTCGTCTGCAGCAGCTCCGAGACATCGATCGGTGTTGCCAGCAGATGCGTATGGAAGGCAGCCTGCGCCGTGGCGCCGCCTCGCCCCGCCGCTCGCACTCCGCCGGCTGCCCGCCGATCGATCCAGAACACCGTATTCTTGTCCTCGGACTCCAGCAGAAACTTCAGGTGAGTGCGAATATCAGTCGTCCGCTTGCGCAGTCCCGGAGCTTCTTCGACATTCTTTAGCTGGTCAAGCTCTCCCTCCAGCCGCTGCAGTGCATTCGAGACCGAAAGGTAAACATCACCCGAGCTCTCCAAAAAATCCGCTCGCTCCGTAAACGGCATGCGCCCAACACCCGCCGCGCCATAGCCACCCTCCACCGGCAGCGCCGAAAAGAACAGCCGCGCCCGATCCCGCACCATCCCCAGCGCGCTCTCGATCCCCGAGCTGGTTGCGTTCTTCGCCCGCAGCAGCGTCTCCGTATCGCGTGTCAACTCTTCAAAGCGAGAGGTCGAAAGGCCGATACCGAAGTAGTTGCTGGCCACCTCCTCCAGCTCATGCGCCTCATCGAAGATCACCGCGCACGCATCCGGCAGAATGCCCGCATCCGGCGCGCCGCCCGCCTGCTGCTTGATCGAGAGATCCGCAAAGAAGAGGTGATGGTTCACGATCACCAGCTCGCTCTCAAGCGCCTTCCGCCGCATGCTGGTGATGAAGCAGCGCTCCCAGTCCGGGCACGTCGTCCCCAGACACGCCTCCGTCCGCGCGTCCAGCTTGCCCCACAGCGGCGAGTGCTCCGGCAGCGCGTCAATCTCCGCCCGGTCGCCCGTCTCCGTCGTCCGCTCCCAGTTTGAGATCGCATGAAACTGCGCGATCTCCTCAAGGCCCGTCAGCAGCGGCGAATCCCGGAGCGCATACAGCTTGTGCCGGCAGAGATAGTTCGCGCGTCCCTTCATGTAGCAGACCTTCAGCGGCCCGCTCGCCGTCAGCACCGACTCCAGAAACGGCACGTCCTTGAAGTAAAGCTGCTCCTGCAGGTTCTTCGTTCCGGTTGAGACGATCACCCGCTGCCCCGTCTCGCGCGCCAGCCGCAGCGCCGGCAGCAGATACGCCAGCGTCTTGCCCGTTCCTGTCCCGGCCTCCACGATCAGACGCCGCTTGTCCTTCAGCGCCAGTTCCACCGCCTTCGCCATCTCGTACTGTCCCGGTCGATGCTCAAACTCGAGCGACGATTTCGAGAGCAGGCCGCCCGGCGAGAAGAACGCATGCAGCGTCGGCAGCCTGCGCGGCGCCTCCGCCAAGCTGCTCTCCTCAGGCTCCGGAGACGACGACACGATCTGGAAGGGGGAGGACACAGAATCTCTCCCCGATGATAGCTTCGCCGGTTGCCTGCGCGGGAGCGTCAAATCCTAATCCCCTCCGAACAACCGCGGCCGGTCAAGCTATCCGGAACGGGCACGCTGGACCCGCTACACTCAACGCAGGCTACGTCCATGCGCATCATCACCCGCTACATCCTCGGTGAAGTCCTCTCCCACGCGCTCCTCGGCGGTCTGCTCTTTACCTTCATCCTCTTCATGCCGCGCCTTGGCTCCCTGCTTCAGCTCGTCGTCCGGGACTCCGCCTCGCTCGCCGACACCGCCCGTCTCTTCCTCTATCTCCTCCCCAACACCCTCACCCTCACCATTCCCATGGCCGTCCTCGTCGGCATCCTGCTCGGCCTATCCCGCCTTGCCGCAGACTCCGAGATCACCGCCATGCGCGCCGCCGGCATGGGCGCTCTTGACTTCGTCCGCATCGTCTCCCTCGTCTCTCTCGTCGCACTCATCGTCGGCCTCGCCAACTCCCTCTTTCTTGCCCCCCGCTCCGCCCGCGCCCTGCTCGATCTTGAGGCCTCCCTCAAGTCCTCGCAGGCCTCCTTCGAGATCCAGCCGCGCGTCTTCTATGAAGACCTCAAAAACTACGTCCTCTACATTCAGGACGTTCGCCCCGCCGCCGGCGCCGCCGTCTGGCGCCACGTCTTCCTCGCCGATCTCTCCCAGGCCGCCGCACCCGCCATCACCACCGCCGATCAGGCCATCGTCCTCGCCGGCCCCGCCAACACTCCAGACGCCGGCACCCTCCGCCTCCACCTGCTCAACGGCAGCCAGCACCAGACCTCGCCCGCCGACCCCAATCAGTACAACATCTCCACCTTCACCACCACCGACGTTCCCATCGAGCTCGCCGCCCCCGACGACGCCCACGTCTCCCGCACCGACACCCCCATCCTCGCTCTTCCACTTAGGGAGCTCTGGCATCTCGGCCAATCCAACAACCAGACCGCAGGCCGGGGCAGCAACATCTATCGCATCGAGTTCAACCGGCGCATCTCCTATCCTTGCGCCTGCTTCGTCCTCATGCTCGTCGGCGTCCCGCTCGGCCTCTCCTCCAAGCGCGGCGGCAAGTCCACCGGCTTCGTCGTCACTCTTCTGCTCGTCTTCCTCTACTACTTCCTGTCCTCGGTCGGCGTCGCCCTCGCCAAAAACGGCAAGCTCAGCCCCTTCCTCGGCGTCTGGGGCTCAAACCTCATCTTCACCGCCGCCGGCGCCCTCCTCCTCTATCAGCTCTCCCGCGGCGGCATCGCCCTCTCCGTCTTTGCGCAGATCGGCGACGTGCTCAAGAGCCTCACCACCGGCCTCTTCGGCCCGTCCCCTCGCCCCGACCTGACCACCGAGAGAGGCCGCTTCCCCTCCATCGCCACCACCCTCCGCCGCCTCCGAGAGACCTTCGGCGCCCGCTTCCCGCTCCTCCTCGACGACTACGTCCTCCGCGAGTTCTCCCGCAACCTCGCCCTCGTCCTCGCCACCTTCGCCACCCTCTTCCTCGTCTTCACCTTCTTCGAGCTCATCGGCGACATCATCCGCAACCGCACGCCACTTGTCACGGTCGGCGACTACCTCCTCAACCTAATCCCCTACATCCTCTACAACACCACCCCCCTCTGCGCCCTCGTCGCCGTCCTTATCACCTTCGGCTCCCTCAACCGCACCTCTGAGCTCACCGCTATGAAGGCTACTGGCACCAGCCTTTATCGTGTCGTCATTCCCGTCCTCGTTCTCTCCGGCGTGATCGCCTGCGCCCTCTTCGCCTTCGACGAGTTCTACCTCCCCCAGGCCAACCGACGCCAGGAGGCCCTCCGAGCCACCATCAAGGGCAAGCCCGCCCAGACCTTTCTCCGCCCCGATCGCAAGTGGATCTCCGGCTCCAACGCCCGCGCCGGCGAGCCCGGCCGCATCTTTTACTACCAGTTCTTCGACGCCGACCGCAACGTCTTCGCCAATCTCACCGTCTTCGAGTTCCAGCCCGGCACCTTCACCCTTACCCGCCGCATCTTCGCCTCGTCAGCGCACTGGGACGACCACGCCAGCCAGTGGATCTTCGAGAACGGTTGGCAACGCACCTTCTCGGGCGAAACTACCTCCGGCTACACCCCCTTCACCCTCTCCTCCTTTGCCGAGATCCACGAGCAGCCCACCTACTTCAAAAAGGAAGATCGCCCCTCGCAGGAGATGAGCTACATCGAGCTCTCGCGCTACATCACCGATCTCTCACAATCCGGCTTCGACACCATGCGCCTGCGCGTGCAGCTCAATCGCAAGCTCGCCTACCCTCTCGTCACCCTCGTCATGGCCGTCCTCGGCGTCCCCTTCGCCCTCTCCATGGGCAAGCGCGGCGGCCTAGCCGGCATCGCCACCGCCATCGGCCTAGCCATCGCCTACTGGATCGTCGCCGGCACCTTCGAAGCCATGGGAAACGTCAACACCCTCCCCGCCCTCCTCGCCGCCTGGTCGCCAGACATCCTCTTCGGCCTCACTGGCGCCTACTTGCTGATGCGCACCCCGACATAAGCGCCGTCATACGGATTGCGCCTTGCTCCCCTCGCAAATCACCGCACTGTTATCCATGAGCGGCAACTCCTCGAAACGATGAACGTTACGAAGGCAACGGAAAGCCGCTCGCGGGACTCGCAAGCACAAGAGGGTTCAATCCATGAGTGTTATCGCTATCTCCGTCGTCGTCGTCGCAGCCTTTCTGCTGATCGGAGCCGTCATCTTCGGGCTGCTCAGAAATCATCAAGCTAAACCGACACCGGCCTCTGGCAGCAAGACACACGATTCCTCGGCGACACGTTGAAGCAGTCCATGTTGACGGAAACCTCTCCGCGTCACCGAACGTATGAAAACGTTCCACACAGGCTGGTTGTGTTCGCCATGGCTTCCGCTGTTAGCACTGGCATTTGCGCCCCGGAGAAGAACGCCAGTTGCAAGGTCTTACCCCGCACCGCGGTCGTCATCCACTGCGTCTCTTCGCCACCGCACATCGTATTACGGTTTAAGAAACGTTGCTCCGCCGGAATGCTCAGCCTGTAGAGATGCCCGGTTATTGCTGCGCCCTTGCCTGCGGGATCGTCCATAGCAACAACCGGCAACTCTCCCGTCGTCAACTCGCGTATCTCCGCAATGGGAAACTTGAAAAAGCTGATCATCAGCTTCTCGTCGGAGAACGCCACGCCACCAGTGATCCCTCGAGCCGTCTTGCTCAGGGGCTGCCATCGTCCCTTCTCTTGTGCCGTCACGGAAAGACAGCAGCTCAGCCCCAGCACCACACTCGTCAAGATCATCCTTCGTCGTGTCATCTGTCGAGCATGACACCGACAGCCGCACGCAATCAACCGGCGTCGCTCACACCTTCTCCAGATACCAGGGCACATTGATCACCGCAATCCGCCCGTTCCCGCGCACCAGCAGTGTCGCTTTGAGCGCCGTCGACCGGTGATTATGTAACAAATACTGATACCAATAGTGGGATACCAGCTCTGGCACAACCACCGCCACCGATCGTCCCGGATTCGCCGCCTCTACCTTCAACACATGGTCCACAATCGGCTTCGTAATAAAGCGAAATGGCGACGTCACTGTCGTCAACGCCGGCGCACGGACCCCCGCCCGCTCGGCCGCATCGCCGATCAAGGGTCTCCAGTCCTCGCATCCCATCTCACCTTCCTCGCTCGAGCAATCCACGTGCAGCACCTCGACATCGTCCGTCAGCGAGCACGCAAACCGCATCGCCGCCTGCGCCGGCTGGTCCCACCGCGACACCGGCACCACCGCCAACATCTTCCCCTTTGGCGTCAGATCCAGCGCTCCCACCCGCGTCACCTTCTCCACACGCACATAATGCCGGTGGACAGCCCGCATCAACAGGATCAGCAGCGGCACCATCACCACAGTGATCCACGCGCCTTCGACAAACTTTGCCACGAGCACCAGCACGACCGTGATTCCCGTCGCAACCGCGCCGGTCGCGTTGACAGCTATGTTTAAGCCAGAACCCTTGCCGCCTTCGCGCCGCCAGTGCGCCACCATTCCTGCCTGCGACAGCGTAAATGCCAGAAATGCCCCGATAGCGAACAGCGGAATCAGCCGGTCGGTGACGCCGCCAAACACCACCAGAATCGCTCCCGCCAGCACCGCCAGCACCAGAATCCCCTCCGTGTAAACCAGCCGCC
>CAXTJC010000035.1:0-11739 GCA_964244225.1 uncultured Acidobacteriaceae bacterium | reverse complement strand
CTGCGGTCGAGATGACGGCTTGGCTGCCAGGCAACCTGCAGGTCTCTCCACTTGGCAAACGAAGAAGCTGTTTTGCTTCGGTCGAGAGGACACTTCGATATAGATGAGATCACTTTTCTAGCTTGCTTCAGTTGATTGTGATTGCGTAGCGGCTCCGACTCGGCGGAGGCGTGCGACGGTGGTGATGACGAGCTCGCTGGCGCGGTCGATGTCTTCTGCCGATGTGCCGCGCGTGAGGGACAGGCGCACGGTGGCACGGGCGCGGGCTTCCGAAAGTCCCATGGCGCGGAGGACGTGCGAGGGCTCAAGCGCGCCGGACTGGCAGGCCGAGCCGGCACTGACGGCGAGACCCTGAAGGTCGAGTGCAATCATCAGATCCTCGGCGAGGATGCCGTCAAAGTAAAGATTGCTGGTGTTGGGCGAGCGCGCTTCGCCGGCGCCATTGATGCCGCTGGGTGAGGTGGCTGCAAGAACGGTTTGCTCAAAGCGATCACGCAGGCCGGCGAGCTCGCTGGCTCCGTTCGTGGCGAGCCATTCACGGGCGAGCTCGGCCGCCCGGCCGAGACCAACGAGTGAGGCGACGTTCTCCGTGCCGGCGCGCCGCTGGCGCTCCTGCGGGCCGCCGAAGTGAAGCGGCGCGAGCGAAGTTTTGCGGCGAACGTAGAGCACGCCGGTGCCTTTCGGTCCGTAGATCTTATGGCCGGAGAGGGTCAGCAGGTCGCAGCCGAGATCGTCGACTGCGAGTGGAAGTTTGCCTGCACCCTGGACGGCATCGGTATGGAAGAGTGCGCCGGCGGCATGGGTGAGCGCGGCGAGCTCGCGCACCGGCTGGAGGACGCCGGTTTCGTTATTTGCCAGCATGATGCTGACGAGGCGCGTGCGCAGGGTGAGAGCGCTTGCGAGCGCTGCGGGATCGATGCGGCCGGAGGGGGAGCAGGGAAGGATCGTTACATCAACCTCGCCCCGCTTGGCGAGTGCTTCCGCGGCGCGGAGAACGGCGTCGTGCTCGATCGAGGAGGTGATGAGGTGCGGTCTGCCGCCGGCTGAAGCTGCACTGAGATGGGGTTCGATTGCGCCGAAGAGAGTGAGATTGTTGGACTCCGTTCCCCCCGAGGTGAAGATGATCTCGGACGCCCGGCAGCTGAGGAGCGCGGCCACCTGTTCACGGGCGTGCTCAACGGCGGCGCGGGCGCGCTGACCCGGCTGATGCACGGAGCTGGGATTGGCGAAGACCTCCATCCAGAACGGGGCCATGGCCGCGACGACCTCCGGCAGCAGAGGTGTGGTGGCGTTCGCGTCCATGTAGAGAGAGGGCACAGATTTGAGTTTAGGCCTGGAATGCAGCGATCGCAGGCTGCGGAGGGAATGTCTGTTAGGCTCATGATCGGCTCGAACGCTGGCAAAGCGTACCGTGCAACTCCGAGGAGGATGGAAATGAAAGGTTTGATTCTGGTAGCCGGATTTTTGCTCGGCAGTATGGGAGCCGCGCAGGCGCAGACTCCGCACGCGATGGTGTCTCCAGCGAAGAGCTTCGATGCGGATCTGACGGCTTTCGAGACAGAGATGATGGGTCTCGCCAAAGCGATGCCGGCGGAGAAGTATGAGTTTGTTCCGTCCGCGGAGTTCTTCAAGGATGGCGCCGGTACCGACTTCAAGACGGTAAAGGGCTTTAGCGCGATGGTGAAGCATGTCGCCCAGGCGAACTACTTCTATGCGGGATCCTTCAGCGGCATGAAGCCGACAGTCGACGTGAAAGCGATCGGCGCGTTGAAGACCAAGGACGAGATTGTGACGGCGCTGGCGGGATCCTTCGACTTTGCGCATAGGGCAATGGCGACACTGACGCCGCAGAATGCGTTCGAGGGGATCAAGGGAGACGACACGCGGGCGAGCCTGGCCGGCGGCCTGATGGCCCATGGCTTCGACCACTATGGGCAGCTTGTGGAGTACCTGAGAATGAACGGAATCATTCCTCCCGCAAGCCGCAAGTAGAACGTGAGCGGTTATGCAGAAAGGGCTCCGCAGTCTGCGGAGCCTCTTCTGTTTGTGACGAGTTTTATCGCTGGGCGAGCGGCACGTACGGTGACGGATAGGCTGGGCCGATGTAGTCCGCGCGCGGGCGAATCAGGCGATTATCGTCGTGCTGCTCAATGACATGCGCGGCCCAACCGGCGATGCGGCTGACGGCAAAGATCGGCGTGAAGAGGTCGATGTCGATGCCGAGCGTGGTGTAGGTGGAAGCCGAGTAGAAATCAACGTTGGCGTTGAGCTTTTTCTCCTGCTTGACGAAGCCCTCGATCTTCCTGGACATGTCGAACCATTTGGTAGAGCCGGCGGAGCGGCCGAGATCCTCGGACATGCGGCGGAGATGGGTGGCACGTGGATCTTCGGTGGTGTAGACGCGATGGCCGAAGCCGGAGATCTTTTTCTTCTCGGCGAACATGCCGCGGACGTGCTCGACCGGGTCCGCACCGGCTGCGTCGATGGCGTAGAGCAGACGCATGGTGGCCTCGTTCGCGCCGCCATGCAGCGGGCCTTTGAGAGCGCCGATCGCGCCGGTGATGGCGGAGTGCATGTCTGCGAGGGTCGCGGCGATCACGCGCGCGGCAAAGGTGCTGGCGTTCAGCTCGTGATCGGCGTGCAGAATGAGCGCGACGTCGAAGGCGCGGGTCGCAGTATCCGATGGCTTTTCGCCGTTGAGCATCCAGAGAAAATTTGCCGCGTGTGAGAGGCGGAGGTCTGCCTCGACCAGATCCTTACCTTTACGGACGCGATCGAAGAGGGCGACGATCATGCTGATCTGTGAGGTGAGCCGGAAAGCCTTGCGAACGTTCGCGTCATGCGTGACCTCAGTCTCATCAGCGTCGTAGAGGGAGAGCAGCGAAACGGCTGTTCGGAGAACCTCCATCGGAGTTCCCGAGGTTGGAACGCTGCGCAGGAGATCGATTATCTTGCCATCAAGTGAGCGACCCTTTGCGAGCTCGGCGGAGAAGTGCTTTAAATCGTCTGCGGTCGGCAGCCTGCCGAACCATAACAGATAGGTGGTCTCCTCAAAGGTGGAGTGCTCGGCGAGTTCATGAATGTCGATGCCGCGGTAGGAGAGAACGCCCGCGTCGCCATCTATAAAGCAGATAGACGAACTGGTGGCGACGATGCCTTCGAGCCCTTTAGGTGCGGCGATGGTGGCCATTGCGAGCATTTCTCCTGTTCCAGTGTGACGTTTATCCAACTCTAGGGTTATAGCGCAGCGAAGAAACGGTTGTCACACGGGACTGGGCGAATATCGGCTTCGATGTGCGACGGGGTTTGTCTCTCACCGGCTCGTTCATAAGGTTTATGAGCCGGCAAAGCGGTTGGGAGAGAAGGAATCGAGAGGAATGGCAGGAGCTTCGCCAACGATGCACTGCGCCAGAATCTCCGCGGTGCCGGGCGCGAGAAGGATGCCATTGCGGTAGTGTCCGGAGGCGATGAAGAGCCGCTCTGAGCCGGGCAGAAAACCCAGCGCCGGCAGAAGGTCAGCGGTTGCGGGCCGCAGGCCGGACCAGCTATCGAGTGTCGGTGTATTGCGCAGCTCTGGAAGGAGAGCCGTGGCACTCTCGAGTAATTGTCGCAGTTGCTTTTGGTTGAGCGACCGATCGAAGCCGGCGTCTTCGACGGTCGCGCCAATTACGGTCTGTCCGGCACGCGGCCCGTAAAGGCGCGGCACCATGTACACCGTGTGCGAGCGCAGCACGATGCCGGCCGTAAGCGATGCAGGTGTCGGCACGGTGAGCATCTGGCCTTTGCGCGGAACGACCTGCAGCGAGGGCACATGCGCGGAGGAGAGCGACCAGGCGCCGGTGCAATCGACAAAGAAGCCGGCCTGAGTTTCTCCAGAGCTGGTATTGACGTGCACGGAGCCTGCGATCTCACGTGTGGAGAGAACCGGCGTGGTGGTCTGCAGATGCACGCGGGAGGAGGCGACGGCTGTGAGGAGCGCCGGCGCGAGTTCGCGCGGGTCCAGACTCTGTTCCTCGAGTGCAAGCACGCGAAGATCGCTCCTGGCGGCCGCCGGAAGAAGCGACTGCAGGAGCGGGGCCGATGCGATCGCGTTCGATGGAAGAGCCTGCAGGGTGCGATGCGTCTGAAAGGACACAGGCTGCGCCGCCGTGGTGTTCAACAATGCGAGCAGCGCCGGATAGAGGCTGCGGCTGAAGCGTGCGAGCGCGAGCAACTCCGGTGGATTCTCGGGATCTTCGACCGCGAGCATACCCGCGGCAGCCGTTGAGGCCTCCGCCATGGCATCGCCGGCGCTGAGAACGAGAACGGAGACGTTGCGGCGATCGAGTGCAAGAGCGAGTGTGAGGCCGATGATGCCAGCTCCGGCGATGCAAACATCAGGATGCTTCATAGCTGATCTTGATGATCGCAGAAGGGCCCTTAGGGTGCGCTCTCAAGGCACCAAATGCAGAAGAGGGGACGCTGTGAGCGTCCCCTCTTCTGCTGCCTTGTATGCTCCAGCCTCGCCGCGATCTTTACGTCTTGTAGCGGCTAGTTTGCTGGTGTGTCTTTGCCTGTTCTCGTCATCGTTGCCTATTCTCCCTAGCGGCTTTGACGCGACACTGAGAGATCTTCCTCACAGCTAACGAAGGTATAGATTCGCGTCATTTGAGTGTCAAGAAAAAACGTGTGTGCAGGAGCACTTTTTTCTCCGCACGACGGAGCGTTGCTGCAAAGGTGCGTGAGCCGTATCTCATGGCGCACGCGCGGCCGAGGCTTTGCGACAGAGCGCAGGGAGATGCGCCTCTACTCGCCACCAGAGACCATGCGCGGAGACGGCTGCGGAATTAAGCATGCGAAGAGGGAAGCAGAGCTGCTCGGCTTCTTTCCGGCGGCGGCACGGAGAGTGTTGCGGCGCGGCGGCCAAGTTCTTTCTTCGCACGCAGCTCGCATCTACACTGCACCTACGACCTTCATTCCATCCAGATTGCATCCAGGTCCAACGGAGAAACGTATCTGCGAGAGGCAGGTTGCAGACGAGGAGGTCCATGGCGCCGCACGAGGACAGAACGATCATGCCGACACCAGACCTCTCCGCTCGCTTGCTTGCCGCAAAGGAAGCTCGCCGAGCATCGCCTGGGCTGGCGTTCCAGCGTATGTTTTCGGGGACGGGCGAGGTCGTCAGTGTGCATGTGGAAATGGACCGCCTGCTCGCGGAGCTGCGGTCGGCCGCACTTCAGGGCGGCTACTTTGCGCTTGAGGAGGATGCCGATCTCTTCACCGAGGAGGTGAGCGCGCTTCTGCTATCGCGCCGCGCCATGCTTGAGCGCCCCTACCGGTTTATGACATCGGAGCCGATGGAAAGCCTGGGCTGGCGCTGGGATGCCTCTCGTGGCGCGCTTACCGAGCAGAGCGAGAGGCTTGGCCCCGAGCAGGCCGAGACATGGCGCATCCTGGCGCTCGATGATCCAGCTTTGGCGGCGTTGCTGGCCGGGAGAGACGGTGCTCCGTCGAAGCAGACACGCCTCCTGCTGGCGCTTCCGGACGATCTGCTGCTGGCCGCGGAGACGGACGCAGATGCGACAGGCGAAGAGCAGGATGGCCCGCGTTCCGGTGCGAGCGATCTGCTGGCGTGCATTACGGAGGCCGTCCTTCAGCGCGGGAAGACGGACCTTTTCTTCCCAGAGACGGTACGGCGATCCGAACCGCTTGCGGAGTTTCGGGAAGCGTTTGAGGAGGTGACCGCCAGCACGGCCACACTCGATCTTTCGAGATTTCTCACAGCGGAAGGGTGCCTCGATCTTGACGGGCTGCGCCATGCTACCGCTCTGCTTGTGACCGCGCTTGAGGTGGGCATCGACAGGCAAGCCTATGCCGGAGAGCACGCCGCGACTCGCGCGCACAACGAGCGCAGGCTCTCAATCGGTTTGGCAAATATTGAAGGCGCGTTGACGACCGGCGGCGTGGAGGTAGGCTCCGATGAGGCTCAGGCGATCGCGGCTTGTGTGAGCGCACTTGTTGGCGGCGCTGGGCTGTGGCAGTCGGCACGCATCGCGGAGACCTGCCCTGCACTTCGTCCGGCTCTCCCACGGAATCGGAGCCGGCGCGCTGACGATCGAGCGGATACCGCTGCTGTTATGCGCTTTGAGCATGGCGGCTGTCCGGCGTTTCATGACAATGCCGACGAGGTGCTCGGCTGGCTCCGCTCGCAACGATCGGCGGCGTATAGCATCGCTGCGCCTGCGGCCGCGACCGGCTCTGTGGCGGAGGGGAGTGTGATTCCCATCCGCACGGAAGGCGCGAGTAGCCTGCACAGCGCCGCACGTGCAGTTCCGCTGGCGCAGCAGATGCCGGAGTTGATCGCGGCTGTGCGGCGCGTGTGGGATGGGGCTCTGCTTCAGGCGGAACACTTTGGTCTGCGTCATCTCGGAGTGACCGGACCTGGGCGGGGTGAGATGCCTATGCCCACACCTCTTGCGGTGCAAGTGCGTCTAGGGGCGGCGTCTCAGCCGTTTATCACAGCGTCGACGCCATGGTGCATGGAGGCGCCGGATGGACTCTTGCCGGAACAGCTACGTGACGTGGTGATCAGTACATGGAGATCCGGGTTGAAGGCGATCTCTGTGGTTCCCCGGCAGGCATCACCAGAGCTGCAGCCTATAGCGGAGATTGAGGAGGTCGCGATCAGCGAGCGAAGCATGAAGGAAAAGATGAGCCTGGATGAGGGGCGGTCATCGGCCGCTGAGACGTCTTCCGCGCAGGCCGAAGCGGAGACTCGCGCCGCGGATGGCACGCGTGCAGCCGGTTTGAGTGCAGAGACGAAGGCGGCCAGTGCAGGGCCACTGCAAAACATTACTCTTGCCGAAGCGGAGCGGTCCGTGATGGAACGCGGACACGCCACGCTGGTGGAAACGCAGCTGCACCGCATCTCAGAGCTGGAAGAGCAGCTCAAAGAGATTCAGGTGAAGGCGCGCGAGAACGGGGAGACCCATGACGCGAAGGAGCCGCCGCGGGCGATGCGGCATCGTCTTCCTGCCGAGCGGGCATCGGTGACGCACGCGTTTGTGATTGCCGGCCATGAGGGCTCCATCACGGTCGGGCTTTACCCAAACGGCAGCCCGGGCGAGATCTATTTGCGGATGACAAAGGAAGGCTCCGCGGTAGCGGGTCTGTTGGACTCCTTGGCCATGGCGGTCTCGCTCGCGCTGCAGCATGGCGTGCCGGTGCGCGTGCTGGCGCAGCAGTTTGCCGAGACTCGGTTTGAGCCATCAGGCGCGACAGAGAACGAGCAGATTCCGTACGCGCTGTCAATCATGGACTATCTCTTTCGATGGATTGAACTGCGCTTTCTCTCTGGACACCAGATGGACCTCTTTGCGAATCTTTCACCCGCGCCAAAGCCTGCACAGAGCGACGCGGTGCGCGTGACGGGAACGGTAAGCGGACCGAAGAGCAGGGTGGTGCCGAACGTCTCGGGCGTGCGCTTGGCCACGGAAAAGTCTTGAGAAGGTGGCGCGCGCCAGATTCGTCAGACAGCTGTCAGGCAGGCGAAGGGAACGCGAAGCTGCGCGCTAGAATGATGCATGGTCTGCTCCCCGGAAGAGCTTCGAGTTCCTGCATCGCTCGCGTGGGCGCACCCGGTCACGGCGGAGTGGTTTGTGCGAAAGTTCGGTTCGCCCACTGAGCCGCAGGAGGCGGGCTGGCCAAAGATCGTCGCAGGTTGCGCCACGTTGATCTCAGCGCCGACTGGCTCGGGAAAGACGCTGGCTGCGTTCCTGGTAGCGATCGATTCACTGCTGCGACAGGCGATCGATGGGCGTTTGATGCCGTGCACGCAAGTGGTGTACGTATCGCCGTTGAAGGCTTTGTCAAACGATGTGCAGAAGAACCTTGAGGAGCCGCTGCGCGAGATTCAACAACTGGCGCTTGATCGCGGCTATCTATCGACAGACATTCGAACTGCTGTGCGCACCGGGGACACGCTACAGAAGGAGCGCGCGGCCATGCTGCGCCATCCACCACATATTCTGGTGACGACGCCGGAGAGTCTGTACATCATGCTCACGGCGGCAAAGCCGCGAGAGAACCTGCGCCACGTGCGAACGGTGATCGTCGATGAGATTCATGCGGTCGCGGGCAATAAGCGCGGCTCGCACTTGTCGCTCTCTCTGGAGCGGCTGGAGGCACTGGTGTGCGCGGAAAACCCTCTGGCGGAGGGTGCATTTACGGCTGGCCGCAACACGCCGCCGCAGAGAATCGGACTTTCGGCGACGCAAAATCCGATCTCCCTGGTGGCGGAGTTTCTGACTGGTTCCGCGGCGCGGCGACCGGCAGCGGAGATTGTGCAGGTGGGCCAGCGACGGACGCTGGATCTGGCGATTGAGGTGCCGAGCGAGGAGCTTGGGTCGCTGACGACGACATCGATGTGGACGGAGATGTTCGATAAGCTCGCGGCCTTTACGGAGGCGCATCGCTCGACGCTGGTGTTTGTGAATACGCGGCGGCTGGTGGAGAAGATCAGCTTCGAGCTGGCGGAGCGGCTTGGGCCGGAACACGTTGGCGCGCATCATGGATCGTTATCCCGCTCGCTGCGGCTGGAGGCCGAGCAGAAGTTGAAGGCGGGCGAAATCAAGATCCTGATTGCGACGGGGTCGCTCGAGCTGGGCATTGATATCGGATCGATCGATCTGGTCTGCCAGATTGCGACGACGCGCAATATCGGTGTGGCCATGCAGCGTGTCGGTCGTGCGGGCCACTGGCGCGGAGCGGTGCCCAAGGGCCGGCTCTTTGCGACGACGCGCGATGACTTGATGGAGCAGGCCGCGCTGGTGCAGGCGATGCGCGCCGGTGTGCTGGACACGCTCGAGATTCCGGAGGCGCCGATCGATGTGCTGATGCAGCAGGTTGCGGCGATGTGCGGGGCGGAGAGCTGGGATGAGGAGAGTTTGTACCAGGTGCTGCGGCGAGCGCATCCGTATCGCGCGATGACGCGCGAGGCGTTCGAGGAAGTGCTTTGTTTGCTGCAGGATGGCATTCAATCGACACGGGGGCGATATGGGGCGTATGTGATGCGGGACCGGGTGGGCGGGGTGGTGCATGGGCGTCGCGGGGCGCGGATGATTGCGATCGCGAACGGTGGCGCGATTCCGGACACAAGTCTGTTCTCGGTGATATTGCAACCAGATGGGGTACAGATTGCGACGCTTGATGAGCATTTCGCGGTGGATAGCTCGCCGGGGGATGTGGTGCTTTTAGGCACGACGAGCTGGCGCATTCAGCGGATTGAGCCGGCGGGCAAGGTGTTTGTGGAGGATGCGCATGGGGCTCCGCCCTCGATTCCGTTCTGGGAAGGAGAGGCACCGCAGCGTACAGGGGTACTTTCTGTACGGGTTGGAGCCCTTCGGGAGGCGATTTCGTCGAGGACAAGCGACGTTTCGCCGAGGTCGTGTTCGCCGACGCATCCGGAGGTGGTCGAGGCGATGACGTGGCTGATGACCGAAGCTGGGGTGTGTGCCTCGGGGGCGTTTCAGCTGATCAGCTACATCGTTGCGGGGCGGGCGGTGCTGGGGGCGGTGCCGTCGTCGACGACGATCATCGCGGAGCGGTTCTTTGATGAGGGCGGGGGACAGCAGCTGATCCTGCATGCGCCGTTCGGCGGGCGGCTGAACAAGGCGTGGGGGCTGGCGCTGCGTAAGCGCTTCTGCCGCGGGTTCAACTTCGAGCTGCAGGCGGCGGCGACGGACAATGGCATCAACATCTCGCTGGCGGAGCAGCATAGTTTTCCGTTGAGCGACGTGTTTCACTTCCTGAGCGAGAATACAGCGCGTGAGCTGCTGGAGCAGGCGGCCATTCCGTCGCCGCTGTTCAAGAATCGATGGCGATGGGCGGCGGGACGGAGTTTGCAGCTGTTGCGGATGCAGAAGGGCAAGCGGGTTGCGCCACAGATTCAGCGAACGCGCTCGGACGATCTGCTGGCGAATGTGTTTCCGCAGGCGGCGGCGTGCTTTGAGACGATCGTGGGCGACATTCAGATTCCGGATCATCCGCTAGTGCGCGAGGTGATGCGGGATACGCTGTCGGAGGCGATGGATATTGATGGCTTGAACGAGCTGCTGCGGGGGATTGCAACGGGCGCGATTCGGTGCCTGGCCGTGGACACGCCGGTTCCATCGCAGTTTGCGCATGAGCTGATCAACGCGATGCCGTATGCGTTTCTCGATGAGGCGGGGGCGGAGGAGCGGCGGGCGCGGGCGGTGACGCTGCGGCGGAGTCTGCCGGCGGGGGTGATGGAGGATGCGGGACGGCTGGACGCGGCGGCGATTGCGACGGTGCGGGCGCAGTGCTGGCCGGATGTGCGGGATGAGCATGAGTTGCACGATCTGCTGCTAAGCCTGGTCGCGATGCCGCTGGGGTTTGCGGATCGGGCGGAGGCGCGGCACTGGCCGGTGTTCTACGAGCGGCTGGTGCGCGGTGGGCGGGTGAGCAGTGTGGATCTGGGTGGGGCTCCGTGCTGGGTGGCGACGGAGCGGATGAGGCATGTGGGGGTGCTGTGGGGTTCTTCGGAGGCAGAGAGGAGCAACGACGAACGCAACGAACGCGACGAGAAGCGCGCCATGGACGCAATGGTGACGCGGGAGGCGGCGATGGCGGCGCTGATGCAGGGGTGGCTGCAGGTGCTGGGGCCGGTGACGTCGGTGGCGCTGGGGGCGATGTTGCGGCTTGATCCGGCGATGATCTTTGCGGCGATGCTGGCGGGCGAGATGCAGGGGCTGGTGATGCGCGGGGTGTTCGAGATGCCGTCGCCCGGCGGAGGCGGCTTACGTCCCACCCCTTGCGATGTTGCTGCAAGGGATGGGGCACCGGGAGATTTGGGGCAAGGTGATCTTACTTGTGCGACAGACGTGGTGGATCGCGACTACAAGATCGAGTGGTGTGACCGGCGGCTGTTGCAGCGGATTCATCGCCTGACGCTGAGCACGCTGCGCAAGGGGGTGGAGGCGGTGGCGCCGGCGGTGTATATGCGATGGGTGCTGGGGTGGCAGCATCTGGCGCCGCAGACGCAGCTCGCCGGGGAGGAGGGTGTGCTTGAGGCGATCTCGCAGATGGAGGGATTTGAGGCGCCGGCGGTGGAGTGGGAGCGGACGCTGCTGCCGGCGCGGGTGGCGAACTACGATCCGCGATGGCTCGATGCTTTGTGTCTTTCGGGCGCGGTGGGATGGGGGCGGATTTCGCCGCATCCGGCGTGGTCGGTGGGTGAGGGCGTGGCGCCGCGGCGGGTGATCCCGACGAACGCGGCGCCGATTACGTTCTATCTGCGCGACACGGCGGACTGGCTGCCGGTGGCGCTGGCCGAGCAGTGCGTGGATGAGACGAATCTGCTGCGGGCGTTGAGCGCGGATGGGCTGAAGGTACGCGGCGTGCTGCAGGAGCGCGGGGCAAGCTTTGCGGCGGATCTGCAGCGCGTGCTTGGGTTCACGAAGCAGCAGGTGCAGCATGCGCTGTGGGAGCTGGCGACGGCGGGCCTCGCGGCGGCGGATGGCTTTGATCAGCTGCGGGCGCTGATGGATCCGCGGCGCAAGAGTGCGACGGCCGAAGCCGCACCGACGAACACGCGGCGACGGGCGGCAGCGCGGATGACGGCGGGGCGATGGTCGCTGCTGTGCGCGGATGCGGCGGAGCTGACGCCGCACGACCCGATTGCGAAGGCGCGGCTGCGGGAGACGGCGCTGGAATCGAGTGCGCGGCAGATGCTGCTGCGGT
>CAXTJC010000034.1:0-12144 GCA_964244225.1 uncultured Acidobacteriaceae bacterium | reverse complement strand
CACCCAAGCGATCCATTCCGCTTCCGAGAGCTCGCTCGCAGCCGCACGCAGAGTCGTAGCAGTCTCTTCGGCTTCAGAGCAGGTCATCCGATAGCCGTTGATATCAAGAAAGAGTGCGAGGGCCGCGAGCGTGGCCCGCTTGTTGCCGTCAACAAAAGGATGATTGCGAAGGAGAGCCCACGCGAGCGCAGCTCCAAGTGCAGCAATCGAGGTGGTCTCGGCGTAGGCGGCGAACTGCTCGGGGCGAGCCATGGCGGACTGGAAGGCATTTTCATCGCGCACACCAGCCAGACCGCCATATCGTTCGATTAAACGTCCTTGCACATAGCGAAGCACATCGGCTCGCACGAACTCAATGGTCATTTCGCCAGTTCGCGATAGCTATTCCGATGCTGCGCTTCAGTGCGCAGAAAGGCTTCCACCTGCCGGGTGAACTGCGCATCCGCGGGAACCATCTGGAAGATCCCATCTACCTTCGTCACCTCAAGTTTGGACCCTTCCTCAAGCGCCATGTCATCCATGAGCTGCTTCGGGAAAAGTACGCCGTAGCCATTGCCGATTTTGCGGATTTTGAGCTCCGTATGGGTCATAATGAGACAATTATAACTTGAGTTATAACATTCGCAAGCCGAATCTGCCTCAATCCTGTTCCCTACTCCATCCCCAGCTTTAACCAGGGTGCGACCGCTTCCGATAGCATTAACCTGATGCCGACTAAGCGACCCGTCTCTGCCGACCGTGTTTCTGTCTCTCCCACTTCGCCCGCCAACCAGCGCTTTGTCTGCGTGCACGGGCACTTCTACCAGCCGCCGCGGGAGAATCCCTGGCTTGAAACGGTCGAGCTGCAGGAGTCTGCCGCGCCCTATCACGACTGGAATGAACGCATTACCAGCGAGTGCTATGCGCCGAACGGGGCCTCGCGCATCACCAATACCGAGAACGAGATCATCCGCATCATGAACAACTATGCCCGGGTCAGCTTCAACTTTGGCCCGACGCTGCTGAGCTGGCTCGAAGACAAGGCGCAGCGCACCTACCGCATGATCCTCGATGCCGACGTGGCCAGCGCGGAGCGGTACAGCGGCCACGGTTCGGCGGTAGCGCAGGTCTATAACCACATCATCATGCCGCTGGCGAACGAGCGCGATGCGCGCACGCAGATTCGCTGGGGCATCGCGGACTTCGAGCAGCGCTTCGCCCGCCGGCCCGAAGGCATGTGGCTGGCGGAGACGGCGGTCAACACCCGCGTGCTGGAGCTGATGGCCGAGGAAGGCATCAAGTTTACGATCCTTGCGCCGCACCAGTGCCGGCATGTGCGCCACATCACGAAGCCCGCGGCGGCATCTGTGGGCACGGTGAAGTCTGAGGCCGGTGAGGCCCCGTGGATCGAAACGCCGAACGCAACCGTAAACACCACGCGTCCGTACCATGTGCCGCTCAAGAACGGTCTGAGCATCGCCGTCTTCTTCTACGATGGGCCGACCTCGCGCGCGATTGCGTTTGAGGGCCTGCTCAACCGCGGCGAGACCTTCGCCCAACGGCTGCTGAACGCGCTCCCCGCGGAGCCTGCCGACGGCGAGCCGGCCATGCTCTCGCACGTGGCCACCGATGGCGAAAGCTACGGGCACCATCACAAGCACGGCGAGATGGCGCTGAGCTACGCCATGCACTGGATCGAGCAGGGCGACCGCGCGCAGCTGACCAACTACGGCGAGTTTCTAGAAAAGTTTCCGCCACGCTGGGAGGCCGAAATAGTCGACGACACCAGCTGGAGCTGCGCGCACGGCATCGAGCGCTGGCGCTCCGACTGCGGCTGCAACGGCGGCAGGGCGGGCTGGAACCAGGCCTGGCGCGGTCCGCTGCGGGCCGCTCTTGACCTGCTGCGCGACCGAACCGCGCCGCTTGCGGAGACGCTCGCCAAAGGCTTGTTAAAAGACATCTGGGCGGCGCGCGACGGCTATGTGCGCGTCATCCTCGACCGCTCACCGGGCAGTGAAGATCGCTTCCTGGCCGAGCATGCGACGCACACGCTCTCACAGGAAGAACGCACCACGGTCTGGGAGCTGATGGAGCTCGAGCGGCACGCGCAGCTCATGTACACCTCCTGCGGCTGGTTCTTCGACGAGATCTCCGGCATTGAGACGGTGCAGATCATCGCGTATGCCGGTCGCGTCGTACAGCTGGCGCGGCGTCTCTTCGGCCCAGCGGGCGAGGCCATCGAGCCCGAGTTTGTCGCCCTGCTCGCGCAGGCGCGCAGCAACCTGCCGGAGGTGCGCGATGGCGCCGAGGTCTATCGCAAGTTTGCCACCTCCATGCGGCTCGGTCTGGAGCAGGTGGGCGCGCACTACGCCATCAGCTCCATCTTCCGCAACTATCCCGAGGAGGGGGCGCTCTTTTGCTACAACGTGACCCGCACCGAGCATGAGCTGCTGGCCTCCGGCCGTGGTCGGCTGGCCATCGGCCGCGCGCAGCTCAACTCCCGCATCACCGAGGAGTGCGAGGAGATCGCGTACGCCGTGCTGCACCTCGGCGACCAGAATCTCTCGGCCGCGGTCAAGCGCTGCGATGCCGGCGATGAGGCGCAGCTTGCCGCCTTCCACACCTTTTCAGACGAAGTCGGCCACGCCATCCGCAAGGCCAACCTGCCGGAGGTCATTCGGTTGATCGACCGCTACTTCGGCGGCACGGCCTACTCGCTCACCTCGCTCTTTACGGACGAGCAGCACCGGATTTTACGAACCATCCTCGACCAGACTCTCTCGGAGATGGAGGAGTCGCTCCACAAGATCTACGAGGATCACGCCTCGCTGCTGCACTTCCTGACCGAGTCCGGCATGGCGGCCCCGCCTGCGCTGGCCCTGGCCGCGGGCTACGCGCTCAACGCGAACCTGCGGCGCGCGCTCGAGGCCGAAGAGTTCGACGGTGCCCAGGTTCTTGGGCTGCTGGCGCTGGCGCAGTCCGACCAGGTGACCCTCGACACCACGCAGCTGAGCTACGTCGCCGGTCTGCGCATGAAGAAGGCGATGACGCGCCTCGAGCTCGCGGTTGCAGGCGAACTGCCGCCCGAGCCGGCCATAGCCTCCGCGCGGTCGATCGCCGAGTGCCTGCGCGTGCTGCCGTTTGAAGTCAACCTGTGGCAAGCGCAGAATATCTGGAACGATCTGCTGCAGCGCGGCACGCTTGATCTGTGGGATGAGGACCTGCGCGGCGGCTTCCGCAAGCTGGGCCAGGCGCTGCACATCTCGCTCGATGATCTGGTGGTCGAGCAGGCGGCAGTAGGCGTTGGCATCTAGTAGTAGGACGACTGGTAAAGCACGACTGAAAGGAAGACCGATGAAGGTGACACAAAGTACGTCGAATCTGCTCCAGCTGACGCGATTTGGCCTGGTGAACTGCTATCTGGTGCGCGAAGAGGACGGCTTCACCCTTGTGGATGCCGGGCTTCCCGGCGGCGCGGACGACATCCTTGGGGCGGCGGCAAAGGCCGGCGCGCCGATCAGCCGCATTCTTCTCACGCACGCGCATGGCGACCACGTGGGAGCTGTAGACGCGATTGTGGCCAAGCATCCAGCGGTGCCGCTGGCGATCTCCGCGCGTGATGCCCGGCTGCTGCGCAAAGACACATCGCTTGATCCCGGTGAGCCGCAGACGAAAATCAAAGGCAGCGTCCCGGGAACAGCAACGATTCCGTCGCAATTTGTAACCGATGGAGAGCTGTATGGATCGCTGCGCTGCATCGCAACGCCGGGACATACGCCGGGACACTTTTGCTTTCTCGATGAGCGGGATGGAACGCTGCTGGCCGGCGACGCGCTGGTGACGATGGGCGGAGAGCTGCGAACCGCGGCGAACGCTCCATGGTTCTTCCCTCTACCCACCCTCGCGACGTGGCATAAGCCGACAGCCCTGGCGAGCGCGGCGCGGCTGCTCGATCTATCGATCGCGCGCATAGCACCCGGCCACGGCAGGGTTCTCGCGGCGGGGCGGCGGGAGCTGACGGCCGTGGTAGATGCCGCCTCGCGCGGCTCGCACGCATAGCCTCCTTCGATCCTTTGTTTGTCATCCCGTAGGATCTGCTTCTTCTCTAGCTGCGCCAATGCAGCGTAACTGGCCCGGAGAGGGGATGCTCGGCCGTGCCTTTAAGCCGTGCCTGCTTGAGCGCGAAGTACCACTTGGCGGGCTTGTCCGCATCGTCGATCAGCATGAGCGAAGGATGATGGCGCAGACCCTCGGCCTGCTCGATCATCGTCTGCTGATCCTGCCGGACGAAGCGTGCTCCAAAAAAAGTAGCGATGCTGGTTACAAATGGAACGCTGTAGAAGATGTTCCACGCCGCGGCAACATCGATGCGGCAGGTAGAGGTCGTCACTGGCGTCACCGTTGTGAGCGACGAGAACCACTTCGCGTCCTTTCCCTCACCCGCGCGGATCGTCTCATAGCGTCGATTCGGCAGCACGAAGTCGATCGTCGTCGTAATCGACTGGCCGTAGACGCCGAGCAGCTTGTACGGCGCGGAGTTGGCGCTCGGCGCATGCGCGGACATGCGAAATCCCTCGGGGATGGGCTCGAAATGCTTCGTCTTCTCGTGGATCGATGCGCGCGATCGCCACCACCAGGCCTGGTGCACAAAGGGCCCATGCGCGGGGTCCATCAGGCCGATGATGCCGTGGTCGATGTTGCACGGCAGGTCGGCCGTGAGATGCGCGGTGCGGAACTTCGTCGAGAACTTCGGCAGCTCGGGAACAAGGGGCAGCGCCTTCGCGGCGCGGCCCTCGCCCGCGGCCGGAACCACGCGGCCCTCGCCGGCAGCAGGAACATAGACCCAGGCGTAGCCGTCGCGCTCTTCGCAGGGGAACGAGCTCGCATAGATGCGCGTCGCATCGAGCGAATCGGCGTTCGTCAGCGAGGGAATCTCGCGGCACTGGCCGGTGCAGGGCTCGAAGCGCCAGCCGTGGTACTTGCACTGCACGGTCTCGCCGTCGAACCAGCCGGCCGAAAGCGGAATGCCGCGATGCGGGCAGAGGTCGCGCATGGCGAAGAGCGTGCCGTCATTCTTGCGGCCCAGCAGCAGCGGCAGGCCGAGCAGCAGCGCCGTCCGCGTCTTACCGTGAGCAAGCGTGCCGGAGCGTAGCGCCGGGTACCAGTCGCCGAACAGAAGCTCCGCGGGTGGGCCGGAACTTCGTGCGTCGGAGGCAGGTGCGATGGAAGAGAGCAGCGGCATGGTCTTCAAGTCAGTACGCCCTTCAGGAACGGGCCTGCTTATTGGATGATACCGGGTGGCGCTTGGGCGCAGCCTCACTCGCTTCAGGCGACGCACGCGCACCGCAGACCTGTGCGACACGGTAGAGTTTCAGTGATGCTCTTCGTGGATGCCGCCCTCCATGCCTGATCTCTCGCCGCCGGGCGCGGCTGTAACGCGCAGCCGCGTCGTGCTCGTGGCGCTCTGGGTGCTGCTCTACGCGAGCTTCACGCTCATGACGCCGCCGCTCTTGGATGACGCCGACTCCGTCCACGCGGAGGTGGCCCGCGAGATGCTGCTGCGCAACGACTGGGTAACGCTCTACGCGAACGGCATTCGCTATCTTGAAAAAGCGCCGCTGCTCTACTGGAGCATGGCGGCCAGCTTCAAGGTCTTCGGTGCCAACACCGGCGCGGCCCGCCTGCCGCTCGCGCTGACCGTGCTCCTGCTGGCGGCCGCAATGGAAAGCTTTGCGCGGCGGGCTTTCGGCAGCGCGCGCGCCGGGCTCACCGCGGGGCTCATCACGCTTTCAAGCTTCGGCATCTTCATCTTTACGCGCATCACTATTCCCGACGCCATGGTCTGTCTCTGGATCACGCTGGCGATCTTCTGCTATTGGCTCAACCTTCAGCGCGCCGAGCCGAGCCCGCTGCTGTGCTGGGGTTTCGCGGTCTGCTGCGCCCTGAACGTCTTGACCAAAGGCCTGATCGGCATCGTCTTTCCAGTCGGCATCGTTCTCGTGCATCTGCTGCTCACCGATGGCTGGCGCGGCGCGGCCATCTCGCTGCGGCAGCTCTATCCGCTGTCGAGCGCGGCGGTGTTTCTGCTGGTCGCCGCACCCTGGCACGGCATGGTGGGCGAGGCAAATCCGACCGAAGGCCATCCCGGCGGCCTCATGCTGCTGCACGGGCACTGGAGCGTGCCTCTGCCAACCGACGGCAACGTGCACGGCTGGACGTGGTTCTACTTCATGAACGAGCACCTGCTGCGCTACCTGAACCTGCGTGTGCCGCGCGACTACGACACCGTGCCGCTCTGGCTCTTCTACGGCCTGGTGCTGGTGTGGCTCATGCCGTGGAGCGCCTACCTGCCCAGCGCGCTGCGTGCAGTCCCGTGGTGGTCTGCCATCCGGCGCAGGCCGCTCGATACACGCGCGCAGGCGCGCCTTCTGCTGGGCGTATGGGCGGCAGTAGTCATGCTGTTCTTCAGCTTCTCGACACGCCAGGAGTACTACTGCCTGCCGGCGCTGCCGGCGCTCATCCTTCTGCTCGCCGGCTGGTTCGAGGATGAGGCTCTCGAAGCGGCAGCCTTCCGCGTACCCGGGCGCCTCGTGCCGGCAGGACAGCGAATCTCCGTCGTCCTACTCGCACTTGGCTCGGCGATCGCCCTCGCCTGCGGCTTCTTCGTGCTGCACGCGCAGCCGCCCGGACCAGGCGTGGACCTCGCGTCGCTGCTGCACCAGAACCCGGGTGACTACGCCCTCTCCTTCGGCCACTTCCTCGACCTGAACGCCAAGGCCCTGGGAGCCTTTCGCACGCCGCTTCTTGTAACCTCCTTCGCTACATTCTTTGGTGCCCTTGGCGGCTGGTGGGCGCGCCGCTCCTATCGTCCGTCGACGGGCAATCTCTGGCTGGCCGCGGGTGCAACCGGCTTTCTGCTGGCAGCGCACCTGGGCCTTCAGATCTTCGCCCCCGTCCTCTCATCCGAACCCCTCGCCGCAGCCATCGCGCCTCTCCTCAAGCCCGACGATCTCCTCATGATCAACGGCGAGTACGAGAGCGGCAGCACCCTCGGCTTCTATTTGCAACAGAATGACGTACATATTCTGAACGGCCGCAGCTCCAATCTCTGGTACGGCTCATTCTTCCGCGACGCCCCGCCGATCTTCGAGACCGACGCCACCCTGCCCGTGCTGTGGACAGGACGCCGTCGCATCTTTCTCTGGACCGAACCGGATAAAGTCCCGCAGAGGCTCGGCGGTCCTGCATTTTTAATCGTTGCGAAGGGAGGAAAGGAGATTCTCAGCAACCAGGCAGAGTGAGAGGCGTTGTCCGTTCTACGTTTTCGCCTCAACGAACAACGTCCCTCACATCTTCTCCAACCGTCCCTCTCGCAGCCGAAACCGTTCCCCGCGCCACAGCACCGTATCCCCCGCGTAGCTCCACAGCCAGAAGAAAAGCCCGAAGAGATCGCGGAGCGGCAGCAACCAGAGATCGCGCAGCACCTGGCCGTCGCCGAGGATGCCGACACCGACCACCAGCGCGAGCGCGGTGCGTGCAGCAAGCGCCAGCGAAAGCAGCGCAAGGCTCCACAGCGCAAAGCCGCTGACCACACACGCAGCCATCGCCCACGGCACGACAAACGTGATGCCCAGGCCAAGATAGCCCAGCCGGCGCGAGTCACGTGTCGAGCGCGACCAGCGCAGCTGGTGATCGAAAAAGCCCTGAAACGTGTAGGGCGGAACCGAGGTCTCAACCACCTCGGCCGAGAGCTCCACACGATAGCCGGCGCGCCCGATCCGCACGCCCAACTCGTAGTCGTCGGCCAGCGCTTCCAGCAGCGGCTCCAGGCCTCCGGCCGCCACCAGCGCGTCGCGCCGCATCGCCAGCGTGGAGCCCAGGCCGAAGTGTATGCCGCCCTCCAGCATGCGCGCGGTCAGCACGCCGGGAAAGAACTCCGTCGCAATGCCCAGCGCCTCCAGCCGCGACCAGACAGGGATCCTGCCGCGCGCGTCAGCATGGGCGCGGCCCACATACGGCGCAGTCACCATGCCGACAGGGTGCGCCGCCTGCTTCGGCCTTGATGGTGCCGCGCTGAAGCCCGCCATGATGCGCGCCAGATACTCCGGCCCCACGTGAATGTCTGAATCGTTGATCAGCACGTGGTCATACCGCGCCGTGCGCAGCATCTGCACCAGATTCGACACCTTCCCGGAGGTGCCGAGCCGCTCCGGACAGACGATCAGCCGCAGCGCCACCCGCGGGTATAAAGCCTGCAGCTCTGCCACCACCGCGGCCGCCGGATCCTCCGCCGTGCTCACACCGCATAGCATCTCCCACCCGCCCTCATACCGCTGCAGGCAGTGCGACTCGAGCGCCGCGAAGAGCTCGTCGTCAGCGCCCTTCAGCGGCTTCAGTAACGAAACACCCGGGCTGTTGCCGGTCTGCAACGCAAAAGTAGGCGCACGACGAAGCGCACGCGCAAAGCTGCGCGCCGCCAGCAGAGCGAGCGCCGTGTACACGAGACCGCTGAGGGTGAGGAGCGCCGGCAGCAGCTCGATCGCATGAAACAGCATGGGGCCTAGTGTAGCGGGCTAGCGGGTCTCTCCTGAAGGTGTATCGCGGGCCGCATCAATCGATGCCGTTTCTCTCAGGGAAACGCCAGTCGGCGCGCAATCGAGCTTGCTGTATGCAGGGCATCAGCGGCAGCCACCCACAGCATCAGGCCGGCGCCGGTCGCCGCGAAGGCGATCATGCGGTCGCCGCGAAAGAGAACCATACAGAGCAGTCCCCATACCGTCATGGCCGCGCCGAGAAGCAGGTTCGAACGCGACCGGTACGTCGGCGGCATCACCAGGAAGTGCAGCCCGACCACAACGACCGCGGCGGCGAACGCGATGTCCTGATGACCGAGCCTCGGCAGCGTCGCCAGCAGAAGAAAGATAGTAAAGCCCTGCGCGGCGTTGATCCAGGCAAAGATGCGGTCGTCTCGCTTGCGCTGCGAGTCTATGGCCTCGCGTTTTGCGGCCTCTCTTGTACGAGCCAGCAGCCGCAGCGCAAGAGTGATCCCGATCGCAACGATGCCCACCACCGCCAGGAAGACCGGCACGTGCAGACGCCCGAAGGCATAGAGTCCGAGCGTGATCCATGCCGCGCCAAACACCGAGAAAAGGATCGCTCCGAAACTTCGGCCTGCGGCCCGGCCAGCCCCCGTGCGAGATTGCGTTGTCACAGCATCTTCCATGGAGCATCTCCCTGGTCGAAAGACATTGAATAGCTTCGGCTATTCGTACCGCAAGGCTTCGATCGGATTCAGGCTCGCCGCCTTCCACGCCGGATAGATGCCGAAGACCAAGCCGATCGCGCACGAGCTGCAAAATGCAAACAGAATCCACAGCGGCGAAACCAGCGACGAGATCAGCACCTTCAGCACCAGCGCCCCCGCCGAGCCAAGCAGAATGCCGATCGCCCCGCCCACCGCGCACAGCGTCACCGCCTCCAGCGTGAACTGCAGCAGAATCGTCTGGCGCGTCGCGCCGATCGCCTTCCGCACGCCGATCTCGCGCGTGCGCTCCGTCACCGAGACCAGCATGATATTCATTACGCCCACGCCCCCCACCATCAGGCCCACGGCCGAAAGCCCGAACATCAGCAGAAACAGCGACCCCGTAATCTGCGTCCACAGCCGCGTGATCGAGTCCGAGCCGAAGATCGCGAAGTTATCCTCTTGATCGTTGTGCACCTTGCGCCGTCGCCGCAGCAGCTCGCGAATCTCGTCCTCCGCTAGCGCCTTGTTCTTCTGGTCGTCGAACTTCGCGCTGATCCAGTAATCGAGAACCTCCGGATGCAGCTTGTGAAACGTCGTAATCGGCATGTGGACCATGCTATCTTCGGAGTTCTTCCCACCGCCAAAGGCCGTCTTCTCCTTCTCCTGCACTCCCACCACGGTGAACGATCGGCCGTCGACAAAGATCTCCTTGCCCACGCCGCTGTCCTCTCCGAAGAGGTCTTCGGCCGTGTCGTGTCCGAGCACGGCAACATTCGCCGCGCGCTCCTCATCCCCATGGTTGAAGTAGCGGCCCTGCGTCAGGTTGAAGTCGTAGACGCTGGTGTTTGAAGCCGTAACCCCCTCAAGCGAGACGTTCTCTGCCTTCTGCTTGCCATACTTCACCACCACGGAGCCGGCGTTGAACTGAAAGTTCTGGTAGCGCAGCGAAGGCACCACATCGACGACATGCGGCAGCGCCTTGATCGCCTCCGCGTCGTCGTACGTAAGCTGCTTGCGCGTCAACATCTCGGTCGTCGGCCGCACGCCAATCACCGGAAAGCGAAAGATCCAGATCACGTTCGTGCCCAGTGACGACACCAGCCCGGAGACGTTCGAGTTGAGCCCATTAATGACCGACGAGATCACGATCACCGTCATCACACCGATCACAATCCCAAGCACCGTCAGGCCGGAGCGCAGCTTGTTGGTGCGCAGCGTATCCAGCGCCATGCGGACAGACTCTCTTTGATCGCTCAGGGTCACGCCGACCTCTTCCGACTTCGCCAAGATAGTAGCCAGAGTGAGAGGCTGCCGTAGAGAATGAAATTGATAAAGCCGGCAAGGATCAGATTCGCATCGTGAATGTTGTTTGTAATATATGCGCTCACGATGTACCCGGGAAAAACCGCAACGGCAATCATCCCGACGCCAGCGCCGGCTATGGCTGGCATCTCTTCTCCGGAATTCGCATAAGCAATAGCGCTCGAAAGAGAGATCGCGGCGCCGGCAAGTATGGCTGGCAGAACCTGACGCGATCGGATCATCGATACTTTCTCTTTGCTCATGCCGCATCTCCCTCTTACTATCGCCAACTGCTGCATGCTTAGAACTCCGACCGCAACGCCACAATCGGGTCGAGCGCGGCAGCCTTGCGCGCGGGATACACGCCGAAGAAGATGCCGGTCGAGGCCGCGACGAACAGACCGGCAAACACACTCCACAGCGCGATCGTAGACGGAAAGCTGAGCAGAGCCGTAACGATCTGTGCGACGATCACGCCGCCGATCACGCCGACAATCCCGCCCATAAACGCCATCGTGGCGGACTCCAGCAGGAACTGCAGCAGAATATCCTGGCGTTTGGCTCCGAGCGCCTTCCGCACGCCGATCTCGCGCGTGCGCTCCGTCACCGAGACCAGCATGATGTTCATAATCACAATGCCGCCGACCACCAGCGAGATCGCCGCGATCGCCACCGCCACCGCCGCGAACGATCCGCTGATCTGCTTCCATAGGCCCACCAGCGTGTCGCTCGACTCGAGCGTAAAGCTGTCCGGCCGGCCCGGCCCGTCGTGCCGCTGCGAGCGCAAAATCACCCGCGCCTCATCCTCCGCCGGCCCCATACCGGCGCCGCTGCCGCCCTTCACATAGATCGTCACGGTCTTCGCGGTGCCGTACGTCTTCTGGTACGCGCCGATCGGCACCGCAACCCAGTCGTCCTGGCTCTGGCCCAGCGTCTTTCCCTGCTTCTCCGCAAGCCCGATCACCGTGTACGGAACGCCGTCGACGCGGATCTCATGGCCCAGCGGGTCCTCGCCCTTCATCAGGTTCTCCTGCACATCGGAGCCGATGATGGCCACATGCGAGGCGTGCTCGTCGTCGGTGGGCGTAAAGCCGCGCCCCTGCACAATGTTGAGGTTCTGCATCTCCGGCATCGACCACGTATAGCCGCGGATGGTGGAGTCCTTGCTGGACTGCGTGCCCACCACAATCTTCCCCAGCGTCGTCTGCAGCGCGCCCACCGATGTACATCGCCTGCAGTTCTCAAGTATGGCGCGGTAGTCGGGCAGAAGGATGTTGCGGCGCTTCTGATACTCGATGTAATCGGTGTAGCTGGAGATGAAGGCCGGCTGCTTGGAGAGCGTGAAGACGTCCGCGCCGTAGCGGTTGATCTTGGTGGCCACATACACGTTCGCGCCGTTCACCAGCGTCACCACCGCGATCACGCTCGCCACGCCGATCACCACGCCCAGCAGCGTCAGCACCGTGCGCAGCTTGTTCGCCCACAGCGACTGCAGCGCGATCTTCACAGCCTCTTTGAATTCCATTCAAGTCTTCTCTGCCGTTTCAGGCTTATAACCGGGATCAAGAGCCTACCAGTCCGGCAAAACCAAAGCGATCCCTTTCTTTTCCATACGC
>CAXTJC010000033.1:1874-12494 GCA_964244225.1 uncultured Acidobacteriaceae bacterium | reverse complement strand
GAGGCGGGCTCGGGCATGAGGTTGTTGGTGAAGGCACTGGTTTGGCTCCGCAAGCTCATCGGGACGAACAGAAGAGTGGCAGCGAGGACGGAGGCGGGAAACCAGGGGCGCACAGGCATCAGGTCTTTTTCTCACTTTCGAAGATGGCGATCCTATGGGTTATAGCAGGCTGGAGAAGAATACAGGGGTCTCTCCGCTACGCGCTGCGCGCTTCGGTCGAGATGACGGCTTTTGTGGAAGGAGCGCTTGATGGAGCGCGATTTCTGGGAGAAAGATGTGCTTCAAACGAGAGGATGGCTTATGAAGAGGAGGCGCTTCGGTCGGGAGACGGCTTGTGGGTCAGAGGCGCTTTGGTCGAGAGACGGCTTGTGGGGGGGCATGTGTTCGGCTGAGAGGGCGGCGTTTATATTTTTATATTTATATACTGATAGACGACATGGCAATCGAGACGGCAGGGGCAACGGCAACGATCGCGCGGGGGCGGAGAGCGACGGCGCGCGGGCGATGGAAGAAGGTGGCGCGGCGGCTGCGGGAGCTGGGCTCGATCGGATCGGCGCTGGCCTCAACCGGCCACCCGTATATGGCGCACATTGTGCCGATGCGGCGGTGCAATCTCGCGTGTACCTACTGCAATGAGTTCGACGATGTGTCGCAGCCGGTGGAGATTGAAGAGATGGAGCGGCGGATCGACGCTCTGGGGCGGCTGGGCACGAGCGTGATTACGATCTCGGGCGGCGAGCCGCTGCTGCATCCGGAGCTCGACCGGGTGATTGCGCGCATTCGCAAGACGGGCGCGATCGCGGGCATGATCACGAACGGCTACTTCTTGATGCCTGACCGGATCGAGCGGCTGAACCGGGCGGGGCTCGATCATATGCAGATCTCGATCGATAACGTGATGCCGGATGCGGTCTCGAAGAAGAGCCTGAAGGTGCTGGACGCGAAGCTGCGGATGCTCGCTGAGCATGCGGAGTTTCATGTGAACATCAACTCCGTGGTGGGCGGCGGCGTGGCGAATCCGGAGGATGCGTACACGATCTCCAAGCGGGCGCTGGGGCTGGGGTTCTCGTCGACGATCGGGATCATTCATGATGGAAGCGGGCAGTTGAAGCCGCTGGGCGGCGAGGAGCGGGCGGTGTGGGACCGGGTGCGGAAGCTGACGCGGCGAAGCTACTCGCGGTTCAACCACTTTCAGGAAGCGATTGCGAATGGCGAGCCGAACGACTGGCGATGCCGGGCGGGTGGGCGCTATCTGTACATCTGCGAGAACGGGCTGGTGCACTACTGCTCGCAGCAGCGGGGGTATCCGGGCGTGCCGCTGGCGGGGTATACGACGGCGGATGTGAAGCGCGAGTTTCTGACGGAGAAGGGGTGCGCGCCGAACTGCACGATCTCCTGCGTGCACCAGGTGAGTTATATCGATCACTGGCGCTCGCGGCAGCGGCCGGATGCGACGGGCGGTGGGATGGCGGTGACGCGCGGGCATGACGGTGGGGCGGAGCTGGTGCAGATTCAGTAGGGCGGGTGTTCGGTGCGGCTGGTTTACGGCTGCGCCGGGGACTCATCGCGGCCCGCAGCAGAGTGCGGGGATTCTTCGCTGCGCTCAGAATGACAAACTTCTGGTGGAAGGACGATCAGGACTTGGGGAGCCTCGTTCAGCGGGCGGTGGCTTTGTTGGCGCTCTCGATGTAGATGTCTACGTTGTCTTTTGTAACCAGCGAGGTTCCGGTGTCGATGAACTGGGGATAGCGCGAGAAGGAGTCGACGGTGTAGTTGTTCTGGAAGGGCTGCGGTTTGTGGTGGTTGATCTCGTCGAGCTGTTTGAGGCCGACGTAGCCCATGGTCCAGGGCTTCTGCGAGACCGAGGCGTCGATGGCGCCGCTTTTGATGAGGCTTAGAGTCTCCGGGCCGACGTCCATGGCGATGAGGGTTCGGTCGGTGGTGTTCGAGCGCTTGAGGACCTCGGCGATGGCGGGGCCGGAGGAGGACTCGAGCGAGACGAAGGCGTCGACTTTGGCCGGTCCGGTGCGGGCGAGGTACTGGCGGGTCTGATCGAAGGCGATGGAGGGATCGCCTTTGACGTTGAGGATGTCGACGATCTTCATGCTGGGGTGATCGTTGATGATGTCGCTGTAGCCGCGCAGGCGCTCATCCAGATTGGGCTGGCCGGGGATGGAGAAGAAGACGATGTTGCCTTTGCCGTTGAGTTTCTGCACGAGGCGATCGCCGCCGAGACGGCCGGCGGCGAGGTTGTCGGTGCCGATGAAGTAGAGGCGCTGGCTGACGGGGGCGTCGGAGTCGAGGGTGATGACGGGGATGCCGGCCTGGACGGCGTCGTTGATGTCCTGGCGGAAGCTGGAGGCGTCGGCCGCGGAGATGAGGATGCCGGCGGGGTGCAGGGCGACGGCTTTGCGGAAGGCGTCGAGCTCGGCGGCGGAGTCGTAGGTGTCCGGACCGGCGAGCTGCGCGTGCACGCCATAGTCGGCCGCGGCGCGTTCAAAGCCGCTGTTGACGGTCTGCCAGTAGGGGAGCTTGAGGTTGTTCGAGATAAGGAAGTAGGTCTCGTCGCGGCTGTGCTGGCGGCAGGCGGCGAGGGGGAGAAGAGACGCGCTGAGGGCGGCGGCGATGAGGCGAGACCGATGAGCTGACATGGCATTCCTCCGGTAGTGTGCCGAACCATGAAAGGCTGCCGGGCGCCTGTATTTCGGGTGTGCGGCCGGAGGCCCTGATGTGACGGCGAGGATTCTACTCCGCGCGGCGCAGGACCGGTCGAAGATATTTTCCGGGCAAATCTTCGTGGGAGGAAGGCGTCCTGCCGCAGGGTGAGAGCATGGAGGAAATGGTGCAGGGAGGAATACGTGGACATGGGCGGTCAGAATAAAGATTTTTTGGTGATGCGGGCGGCGGTGCTGGGCTTGAGTTTGCTTGCGGTCTGGAGCGGCGGCAGACCGGCGATGGCTGCGGCTGATGGTCAGACGGGCGGGGCGTCGCAGATGGTAGGGCAGAGGCCGACGAGTACGCCCTATGCGGGCGATCTCTCGATCTTTGAGACGCCGGGGCGGGAGAAGCGGCTGCAGATCGACCGGGTGATGGATCTGCTGGGGATCACGCCGGGCAAGTCAGTCGCGGATGTAGGTGCGGGCTCGGGATGGTTTACGGTGCGGGCTGCGCGGCGGGTTGGCGCGGGCGGCGCGGTGGTCGCGGAGGATATCAATCCTGAGGCGGTAAAGGCGATCGAGGCGCGGGCGAAGAAGGAGCAGCTAGGGAATGTGCGGGCGGTGCTGGGAACGCCGGATGATCTAAAGCTGGCTCCGGAGAGTGTGGATGCCGCGCTGCTTCTGAAGGTGTACCACGAGATCGCGCATCCGGTGCCGGTGATGAAGGAGCTGCGCGCGGCTCTGAAGCCGGGCGGACGAGTGGGAATCATCGACCGGAACGGGAACGGCGCGGACCACGGGCTGGATCGCGCAGTTGTTGAACGCGAGATGCAGGACGCGGGCTTTAAGGTGAAGGAGCGGTACGACTTCACCAAGGCGGACGGACAGGATTACTTTATTGTGTTTGTGGCGGAGTAGTGGTTTTTCAGTTGCTGAAGTGGGTGATCCGAGCGGAATACATGGATCTCTCCGCTTCGCGCTGTGCGCTTCGGTCGAGATGACGGCTTCTGGTCAATACCTTAGCGTTGCGGGCTGGTGGGGTGGCGCAGCTTGGAGTTAGCGGCGTGGGTGTCTGTCTGGGCAGGCAGCGAGGACTGCGTGGTGTCGATTGTCTGATAGAGCTGGCTTACGTCGAGAACCTCGGTGTAGCCCTTTTGCGTGACGACGAAGATGCTGGGCGTGTGATTGAGGCCGATGCGGACGCCGAGATCGTAGTCCGCCTGGACCTCCTTGGCGAACTGGCCGGTGGGATCGACGACGAACGGCATGGCGCGGCCGTGCTGCTGGAAGTACTTCTGGGTGAAGGCCTGCAGGTCGTCCTTGCTCGAGATGGAGAGCTGGTTCTGGAAGACGGCTCCGCGATACTCCTCGGCGGCCTGGGGCGAGATTTTATCCTGGATGTAGCGGGCGGTGATAGCGGCGTCGCGGCTCCAGATATGCATCTGCAGGGGGAAGTCGTGGCGGACAATGGGAACTTTGTAGTGGTCGGCCGCCTGGTGGACGAGCGGAAAGGCGTGCGAGCAGGCGGGGCACTCCAGGTCTTCAAAGTCCATGATGGCCATGGGTTTGCCGGCCGGAGCCTTGAGCAGGGCGGCGTCCTTGACGGCGGTGGCCTGGGCCTGGGCGTGAGCGGCGGGGGAAGGACTGAAGAGGGCGGCGACGGCAAGGAGGGAGGCGGCGGCAAAGGGGCGCATGGAGGTTAGACGGGGGACTCGCATCGGTGTCATTCTACCGGGTTCGGCCGGCCGCGGTGTGACGCTTTTGCGCGCTGGGAAAGGTCTGATCAAGGTAAAGAAGTATTTCGCCTGTCCGAACGAAAAGCAGGTTCCTCCCCTTCGGCTGCGCTCAGGGTCGGAATGGAAGAAAGAAAAGCTAAGACTTGATTCGAGTTTGCCTAGGGCGCCTGGAAGGTGTAGCGGATAGTCCAGTGCTCGGCGGCTCCCGCGGCCACGTTGAGGTGGATGTAAGCCTCGGGCGCGACGGTGGTGGTGATGGACCAGAGATAGAGACGGCTGATGGGGCGGTTGGCGGTCTGGCGGACGGAGAGGCCGGAGGCGGTGTCGGCGAAGGTGATGTCGTAATCGGTTGCGGCCGGCCCGTAGCCCCCGAGATAGCTGGCCACGGTCTGGTGCGGTGCCAGCGGCTGTTTGTAGACGAGGTCTGAGCCCTCAATCGCGGCTACGGGCTCGAGCGTTCCGTCGGATTGGCCGGTAGGAGGCGGGATGGCCTTTGGCGTAAAGCCGAAGTGAACCCGCATACCGGGGCCGGTCGGTCTGCCGTCGAGCATGTAGAAGTCGTGATCGTAGACGTCGGTCACGATGGGGCGGGAGCCCAGGTTGATCAATGTGTGATCGAGCACCAGACTTTTGCCGTCGGCCTCCAGGCGGAGCACTTTTTCGTAGCGGTAGGCGACACCGTTCGGGGCGTGCAGCTCCTGCGTGGAGGTGATGCGGTCGGAGGCGGTGGTCGTGGACCAGCGGCCGCTATCGAGCAAAGGATAGGTGACGCTGAATTTGTAGGGCGACGCATCGAGCCGGCGAAGCACGCCGACGCCGATCTTGACGAAGGGCTCACCGGGGCGGGCTTGATCGTAGCCGAGAGCGCCGTCATCGGAACGGAACTCCTCGACCGGGCCGGTGATGGCGTCGTTGAGCAGGGGATCGTACTTCGGGAACCACTCGCCGAAGAAGGTATGACCCTTGTAGCTGAGGCAGGGGACGACGCCTGCCCAATCGAAGCGGGAGGCTCGATAGTAGCCGGTCTTTGCGTCGGGAAGGAAGACGACGGCAGTCGTCTGTCCTTGATGAATCGTGGCTTTGGGATGATCGGCATGCGGGAGGTTGGTGCAGGCGGGCGGGGCGGCGAATGCGATCGCTGCTATGCCGGCGAATACAGGCAGGGCGAGAACAAAAGGGTGCAAACAGAAGTGGCGAATAGTCGATCGGCTCCGACGCGCGGCATAGTCCGGTTGTGACTCGCGGGTACGAGGAGGATAGCAGCGGGGCCGCAATAACGCGCTCCCATGGCTGAGAGCGCATTATGGACGTGCACTGGATTTCCGATACGCTAAATGTGGTGAGAGAACGGCAGATCACTGCGGGTGACAGCCTCACGCGGGGGCCGCCGCAGGGTCTGTGTCGCGAGGGTGGTAGCCGGTGTGTGCGACTGCAGGTCTCTCCACTTTGCAAAACGAAGAAGCCGTTTTGCTTCGGTGGAGAGGACAGTTCTCTACTAATGGGAACACTTAGCTATATAACGTTGGTCGAGGCCGGCGCCGAGATGGCGGGAGGCGCGTTCATGGAGCTTGTGGGTTTGGTGACGCCAAGCTGTTGCAGGATACCGGCCTCGTCCGAGCTTCCCCAGCGTCCGATGATTTTGCCGTCATTATTGAACTTAGCAATCTGAACGCCACGGGCTTTGATTTTTTTGTTCGTTGCTGGAATGCCCTGGAACGGGCCCTGGTGCGTGCCGGTAACGGTGTACGCGATAGCGACGTTATCGTCATCGGCGACCATCTGCTCAACGGCGATCTTGAGGTCAGGGAAGGCGGTGCGGAAGGCGGTGAAGAATTTGATAAATCCTTCCGGGCCGCTGCCCTGGTCCGGCGCAGGGTCGTGGTCTTTGACGTTGGAAGCAAAGACCTCGTTGAAGACGTCGAGGTTTCCTTTATTGACTGCTTCGCCCATTTTCTTTGTGGTTTCAATGTTTGCTTGCTGGCTCATGATCCTCACTCTTTCTGAGCAGTTTGATGCCGAGGACAGGTGCGCTTTGCAGGCGATTCGTGACTTTTAGAGGGCTCTATTCTTTTCGCGTTTGTGAAGGGTGATGGCAGAGGCGACGGCATATCCGCATCGGAAATGCTTTTTTCGCAACCCTGGCGGTGATGTGGCACTCTAAAGAGGGTGTTTGAGACTCCATTGAGACCAATCTTTCAGAAGGCTACGGTCACGGGATTGCTGGCCCTGTGTTCCTGCGCAGTCAGGCTTGCTGCGCAGGAGGCCCCACCCGCGACGGCGCCGCAAAGCGGGGCAGCCACGGCTCTACCGGCGGCACCCGCGCCTACGGCGGAGGCGATCAGCGCTTATGAGCGGTCCTTGCCGGGCGATGTGAAGGTGCTACGCGGCAGCGGAACGGCGCTGCCGCTGAGCCTGGATGAGGCGATTGCGCGGGGCTTGCGCCAGAACCTGCAGGTAGCGTTGAGCCTCCAGAATGAAAAACGCGTACGCGGTGGGCAATCAACCGCCGTCAATGCGCTGCTGCCAACGTTGCAGTTTCAGGCGTATACGAACGCGCAGGAGATCAACCTGGCGGCCATGGGTTTTAAGGCAACGTCGCTCGGGCCGCTGCTGGCGCAGCTGGGAGGGGGAGCGGGGGGCTCGAGTTTTAGATCGATCGTTAAAGTTAATGTGACGGACGCGCAGCTCAATCTGAATCAACAGCTCTTCAACGTTCCCGCCTATTATCTGTATCGGGCATCGCAGAAGGCGAGATCGGTGGCGGGCCTCCAGACATTGAATGTGCGCAGTGGTGTGGTTCTGCAGGTGGGTGGGCAGTACCTTACCGTTCTGGCGGATGCGGCGCAGATCGCGAATCTCGAAGCGCAGGTGAAGTCGGACCAGATCGGCCTCGAGCAGGCTCAGGACCGGCAGCGGGCCGGGGTGGGTGTGCATCTGGATACGCTGCGGGCGCAGGTGCAGCTGCAGACGGAGCAGCAGACGCTGATCAACGAGGAGAACGTCTACGCGAAGGACAAGATCCAGCTGAACCGGCTGATGGGCGCTCCGGCGGATCAGGAGTATGTGCTGAGCGACACGGCGCCGTATGCCGATCTGGCGATGCTTCCGCAGAACATCACGCTCGACTATGCCTTTACGAAGCGGAAGGACTACCTAAGCCTGTTGGCGCAGATGGAGGTGGCGCGGGAGACGGCGCGCGCGGTGCGCTTTGAACGGCTGCCCTCGGTTGCGATGGGCGGCTTTTATGGTGTGCTGGGCGAGACGACTGGCCTGTACCACGGAGTCTTCACCGCGCAGGGCAGTGTGAACTTTCCTATCTTCAAAGAGGCACAGTTCCGGGGCGAGGCGGAGGTTGCGCAGGCGCAGCTGATGGCGTTGCGGCAGCAGATCGACGGACTGCGCGTGACGATCGATCAGCAGATTCGTTCAAACATGCTGGATGTGCAGAGCTCAAATGATCTGGTCAAGGTGGCGCGGAGCAATGTGGAGCTGGCGACGCAGGAGTTGGCCGACAGCCTGGAGCGCTTCAAGGCCGGCGTCACGGATAACCTGCCTCTGGTCGAGGCGCAGGCGACGCTGGCGAACGCGCAGAGTCAACTGGTTCAGCAGCTCTTCCAATACAACACCGCGAAGCTGCAGCTGGCGCGCAGTGTGGGCGTGACCGAGAGCGAGTACAAGAGCTATCTCGGCAACTGACAGTAGTGGTGGGACAGTTGTGGCTCTGTGCACAGGGGTGAAGGCAAAGCATATCCCTGCGGGATGGGAGCAAGAGGCAAAGCAATCCCTGCAGGATAGAAACAAGAGGCAAAGCACATCCCTGCGGGATGATAAGCAAGAGGCAATGTGCTTGTGCCTGATTGATCCAGTGGGGCCTGCTCAGCCTATGGCCTGTGAAGCCGCGGCCATACAGAGCTGAGGGTTCGCGGCGAGATGTGTAAGCATAGGGTATGGCTGAGAGTGGCACAGCAGTCGCGGAGCAGATAGAGAAGGTGCGACGCGGCGAGGATCGAGCGGGGGCGTTTCGATCGCGGGACTTTCGCCTGTACCAGACGGCGCGGCTGCTGGGGATTCTCGGCGCGGAGGCACAGTCGGTCGCGGTGGCCTGGCAGGTGTACCAGATAACACATTCGCCGCTCGATCTCGGCTATACCGGCCTAGCGCTGTTTCTGCCGGGACTCTTCTTCATGCTGGCGGCGGGGCATGTGGCGGATCGCTTCGATCGCCGCAGGATCATTCTCATCTGCTATGCAGTGCAGGCTGTGTGCACGGGGGCGCTGCTGTGGTTTGCGCTGCACGGGACGGGTGCTCCCGGCGTGAACGGGCGCGTTCCCATATGGCCGATCTACGCGGTGCTGGTAGGTATTGGGCTGGGCCGCGCGTTCAGCGGACCGGCGGCCAGCGCGCTCCTGCCCAGCCTGGTTCCCAAGGGGCAGTTCGTCAATGCCATTACATGGGGCGCGACGGTCTATCAGATCGCGAATATGGCGGGCCCGGCGGTGGGTGGACTGCTGTTCACGCTGCAGCTGCATGGCGAGCTGCTGCGATGGAACGGCGCCGGCATCGTGTACGCCTTTACGCTGTTGATGCTGCTAGCGTTCCTGGGATTGATCGGAAGCATGCGCGCGAAGCCGGCGGTGGATGCCGAGGTGGCGAAGAAGGGCTTCAGCATGCGCACGGTGCTGGCCGGTCTGGAGTATGTGTACCGGACGAAGCTGCTGCTGGGCTCGATTTCGCTCGACCTGTTTGCGGTGCTGCTGGGCGGCGCGGTGGCGCTGCTACCGATCTTTGCCGAGGATGTGCTGCATGCGGGGCCGCGCGGGCTGGGTCTGCTGCGGGCCATGCCGAGTGTAGGGGCGCTGGCGATGAGCCTGGCGATGACGATCCGGCCGATCCGCCAGGGCGCGGGGAGGAAGATGCTGCTGGCGGTGGCGGTCTTTGGGGCGGCTACGGTGGTGTTTGGTGTGTCGAAGAATATGGCCGTGAGCCTGGTGGCGCTGACGTTGGTCGGCGCGAGCGACATGGTGAGCGTTGTGATTCGGTCAAGCATTCTGCAGCTGGCGACGCCGCCGGCGATGCGAGGCCGGGTGAGCGCGGTGAACTGGCTGTTTATCGGTGCGTCGAATGAGTTCGGCGAGTTTGAGAGCGGGCTGACGGCGCACTGGTTCGGGGCGGTTCGGGCTGTCGTCGTGGGCGGCATAGGCAGCCTGCTGGTCACGGCGAGTGCGGCGGGATTGTTTCCGGCGCTGCGCCAGGCGAATACGTTGACGGCAGAGAGCCTGCGCGCGGCGGATGAAGAGCTTAGTGATGCGGAGCCGGTGGCCTAGGGGATGGGTGTTTGAGTGCGGAGAATGAAGGTAAGGCAACCCCCTTCGGGGTGAAGACAAAAGGCAAAGCAATCCCTTCGGGATAAAACAGAAGAACAAAAGCAGATCCCTACGGGATGACAACAACAGGCGAACAGGCGAGGGGGCGTATGGAGAACGGGAAGAAGGCGGCGCTGGGAGCGACGGTAGTTGCGTTGCTGGCGGTCGGGATACGGGTGGGTCTGATCTATCGGGAGCGCAATGCGCCGGCGGCTCCGGTGGCGGCGACGCAGCAGACGAAGCTGCCGGATGACGCCTATGTGTTCCTGAAGAAGAAGCGGCCGTCTTCGATGGCGGACCTGAAAGAGCTTGTTGGCACGACGGTGTGGGTCAGCGCGGGCGGACAGATGGACTTCTACCCGGTGATGGGCGGCCGTGCGGACTACGGAAAGAAGGCGGGAACGCTGCTGGGAGCGGAGCCGCTTGCGATCGATGGCGCGATCGAACAGGTTGCACCGAAGACGGCTACATTTCGCGTTCCCGGTGGAGACCGGCAGGTGCTGCTTACGTTTAAGCGGCCGCCGAGCGTGCAGGGGCCGGGTGATGGCGCGAAGGAGTTTGCCGTGCCTGTTGGTTATCGGGAAGGTGGGCAGTACACGTTCTCAACGGATGAGATCTTCTTCTATGACGACCCGCACGGGCTTTACAAGCATTGGGGCGCGCCGGTGTGGGACGCGATCGATCATCATAAGGCGGTGCTGGGCATGAGCGAGTCGCAGGTGCAGATGGCGCTGGGACAGGTGAGCGACAGCGTAAGCCAGGAGTATGGCAATCGGCGTGTGATGTACAGCAATCTGGGGCACCCGATGGATGTGATCTTCGTGAAGGACAAGGCGACGGCGATCATGCCGCACTCGTAGGGGG
>CAXTJC010000033.1:0-1774 GCA_964244225.1 uncultured Acidobacteriaceae bacterium | reverse complement strand
GCAAGACAGAATGGCAACACAGAAGGCAGCAGAACTGCAGGTCTCTCCACTCCGCGAGACAAAGAGCCGTCTCACTTCGGTCGAGATGACAGAGTTTGTGGAGAGGATAGAGTGTGGGACAGGACGTTTGTGAGTCTCTGTTTTAGTCGGTGCTGACGGCGGGAAGGAAGAGGGAGAAGGTGGTGCCGTGGCGGTCGGGGTCGACGCTTGATCGTACGGAGAGCGAGCCCTGATGCTTCTCGACGATTCCGTGCGAGATCCAGAGGCCGAGGCCGGTGCCGTTGATGCCCTTGGTGGTGTAGAAGGGCTCGAAGATGCGGACGCGCGTGGCCTCCGGCATACCGTGACCGGTGTCGGCGATGGTGATGCGAACGCCGGCGGCGTGGGTGTACGCGGACTGTGCGTCGCGGATGCGAAGGGTGAGGATGCCGCCGGTGCGCATAGCGTCGATGGCGTTCGAGACCAGGTTGTTGAGGACCTGACGGATATCGCCTTCAAAGCAGACGATTGGCTGTGCGTGCAGGCTCTCCTGGCGGACCTCGATATTGGAGTTGTTTAGCCGGCCGCGGTAGAGGGCGAGTACGGGCTCCAGCAGCTCGGCGGGTGAGATGGCGCGCGCGCGCGTGGCCTGCCGGTGAAAGCGCAGTGTCTGCCCAGCGATCTGCGAGACGCGCGCCAGCTCCTGTTCGGCGAGCTGCAGATAGTTCTCGGCCTGCGGCGGCAGGATCTCCTGCTTGAGCAGGAAGAGCAGGTTGGTGATGGCCTCGAGCGGGTTGTTGATCTCATGGGAGATGGAGGCGGCGAGACGGCCGACGGCGGCAAGCTTTTCACTCTGCACCAGGGCGCTTTCAGCCTGCTTCTGCTGCGAGAGATCCGTAAGGAAGACGGCGATGGCGGGGCCGGAGAGATCGTTCTGCGCGGGAAGGCTGGTGGCTCCGACGAGCAGCGGGATGCGGCGGCCATCCTTGCTGAGATAGACCTTTTCATAGGGGTCGGCAGCGCCCTTTTCCTTAAGCTGCGCGACCGCATGGGCGTCGCGCTCGGCGAACTCGGGCGGCGTGAGCTGACTCCAGCGAACGGAGCCCTCCGCGACCTCGGCGGCGGTGTAGCCCAGCAGCCGCAGCAGGGTTGGGTTGATGTAGGAGATGCCGCCGTTGAGATCGCCGATGAGGAGACCGACGGTGGAGGCCTCGATCAGCCGCCTGAAGCGTTCTTCACTCTTCCGCAGCTGCTCAGAGGCCCGCCGTTGACGGTCCACATCGGAGATGGCGACAACGCCACCGAGGAGGCGGCCGCCCTCGTCGAGGATGGGGGCGGCGCTGAGCGAGACCCAGGCGAGTGTGTTGTCGCCGCGCTGGTAGAGGTATTCCTCGGCGGGGATGCGATGGCCGGTCTTGATGGCACGGGGCAGGGGGTACTCCTCGCCCAGGACGCGCCTGCCGTCCGCGTGATAGGAGATCCATTGCCCGTGCGCGGCGATATCCGGAGTGGGGAGGGTGGGATGGCGGAAGATCTGCTCGGCGGTGCGGTTGCCGCGCACAATGCGGCCGTCCGGAGTTGCCATGAGAACGCCCACGGGAAGGCTGTCGAGGATGCTCTGCAGAGTCTCGCGCTCGATACGCAGCTCATTCAGCGCGGTATCTCTCGCCCGGAGCGCGTCGCGGATCTGGTATTGCTTCTGGCGCGATCGCAGGGCCGCGCGAACGGTGGCGAGAAGAGTCTCGGTGCGGATTGGCCGCTCGAGCAGGATGGGCTCACCGAGGGCGCGGCGCTC
>CAXTJC010000032.1:7433-12593 GCA_964244225.1 uncultured Acidobacteriaceae bacterium | reverse complement strand
CCAGAACCTCGCGGACAGTTCCTCTGCTCCCGAGGGCATACGGTAGACCGCGTCCGACACGGCAGGACGTCTTCAAACAAGTAGAGACAGATTGCAACGGAAGCGGTGGGAGGCCCTCTGAGGATCGAGACGCTTTCCGCCGCCTTTGTCGTCCACGCTCACGGAACGCACGGCAGCGACTGGCCTTCGAAGAACGCTTACCGGCGGCTGCGACATCAGTCTGCGTTGTGACCAGGTCGCAGTGACCGCCAGTCCTAAAGCGTTGTTGTGGAGATGCGCGTCTCATGATGCATACCCGAAAGCCGCCTCATTCTGGCGCAAGTCTTGGGAGGCGAAGCCGAACTGGCTCGTGTTCTATACCGCCCCCTGGGCCGAGCAGAGCGAAGTTAGCAAACGTAACGCCATCTCTTTGGATCAAGCCGTAGCTGCCATGAACGTGTCCAAAAACGACAAGCTTGAGGTACTTCAATCGTTTAATCGCATCCAGCAACTCCGGATCGCCAGCATGCTCCGACTCGCCGGGGGATTGGTCAAGGATGCCATATGGAGGCCCGTGAACAAAAAGAACATGGATTGCGGTGTCCCGGCCCGATAGAACTGGTTGGTTCGGGTTCACAATAAAAGCTTCCGCAGGCCATGCAGTCACACCGACTAAGCATCCGCAGCGTTGGAACGCAGTCCGCAAGGTCGAGTTGTCCAACCTGCAGGAGCAAACGGGTGAGTTCTTCTGAAAACTCCAGCATGACGGCCGATAGGCTATACACAACGTCCCTCCTTGCGTCCACTGAGCTTCCTCTCCACAATACCAATCGCAAGGCACATCGCCGACCGAATGGCTTTCATCTCGTGCTTGATAAAGATACGCAGCTCAGTGCAATCTTTGCCTCTTGGTTTTCGGATTTACGAACGATTGAGCGCTGCTGGCGTAACCAGCGCGCATCCTGCCTGCCTGAAGCGAACACACTTGAAGAGTCCCCACGCGATCCAAGACAAGAAGTAAACCCCACCCCCAAGGCAGGTTCCTAAGGTCCGCCCCCGATCGCGTACTTGTCGCGAGGAACATACAGAGCGTCTCGGGTCTTCAGCGAAGTTTATAAAGCGATTTCTCGCGCTTCCCAGGACGTTGCGATCTATACCCCGAATCAGACCGCACTCTACGAACCTCAGAGCTGGACGCCAGCCTGTAAAGCCGTCGAGAACACACTTCGAGATCTTGGCACGTCCCGGAGGATCGACCTTCGAGCATTCCGAGCAAACCGACTCAGTTCGACCGCGGCCTAAGCCTTGGCATGTAGCGTCCTACCCTGTAACCAAGCCGCGAGGTCCAGAAAGCAGAACAGATCATAAAGCGAAGCTCTTCCACGCCATATGTACCTGTTCGCTAGAGGCCTATCCTTTGCCTTACTTCCGTCCCTGCCAGCTCAGACTCACAAGACGGTGCCCTCGGCCGACTGGCAGATTGAGGGAAGGGCAATTCGTACTCACCAACGAGCATACCTTCCAAGTGTCGTCGATCTTCAGCAGTGTCAACCAGGCGTAGTGAAGCTCACCGGCGATGTGAGAAGCGAGGCGAGGATACCGCAGCCGTTTCTCATAGAAAAAATCAATTCACAGTTATGTTAAATTATGCAGAGACCTACGCCTACGATACAATCACCGGCGTCTTCCAAGGGTCTGTGCGAAGGGTACGTCAGCTCCACCGTTCCACGCTTTGCATAGACTCGCCATTCCACGGCTTTCATGAAGTGGAACCACGAGATCCGGCATAGACGAGCATGTCTAGGGCGGCTCGATTCTGTATTGTGCGACACGCACAAACTCATCGCGGTCCCTACCCCGTCGGTTTAGCCGAACGGTCGACAGAGACGCGGGCGACTATGCCGCAGGCTAGTCCGTCGACCATAGTCGCTGCTGACTATGATCGATCGACAGAAAGCAGACCAGCGAGGATGGCCATTCGTTCGCCAGGCGGTCGCTCCGCATACATTCGCGCCCATCGTGCGGCCTTTCGCATAATCTCTGCCGGTCCGTGAAGTTACTTCCGGCGTAGCTTGCCCGATGCACCGCAGACGGCTGGAAATTGCACCAAAGTTTTCCGTGTGGACGCCGCCCCGCGTCATGGCTTGAAACTCATGTGACCACCAACCAAAAAGTGGAAAATCGTGCAAGGAGCGCTCGACGACCCATCTCTAGGGCATGATGGCGAAGGTGTGGAGTTGGTTGCGCTTGGCGACGTGCACGGTTGCGCCGAGTTGGTTCTTGACCGCGTCGGCAAACGGCCTGTCGGCGTAGCCGCCATCGACGAGCACATTGGTGACTTGCTTGAGGTTGTCCGCGCAGCGGGTCTAACGCGGCCAGGGCGCCCTTACGATGGGTCACCTCGGCTGTCGTAACAGCCACCGCATGCGGCAGGCCCTGCGTATCCACCGCGATGTGGCGCCTATTGCCGGAGACCTTCTTGCCCGCGTCATAGCCCTTCTGGCCGGCAGTATCGGTGTTCTTCACGCTCTGCCCGTCCACGATCAAGAAGCTGGTCGTAGAGCCGCGTCCCTGTTTAGCGCGGTCCTCGTCACTGATTTTAAGCGCCCGTTCTAGGACGCTGATGCCGTCCGGACCGGGCTCTGACCTAGGAATGGAACTCGCCCGGCTGCATCCGCCACGGGCAGCCACTCTTGAGCAGATACAGCACACCGCAAACACTTTATACAGATCAACCGTCCGCGGCTTCGTGCGCCGGCGAACTCCCTCCAACAAAGGATTAATCAGCTCGAACTGTTCACGACTTACGTCGCTTCCATGATACTTTCGTCCGCATTCAATAAGTATCCAGCTATGCACGCCACTCCGCTAGTAACTAGATCGTGAACAGTTCTTAGGCGCATCGATGCTGCGGCAGGGAGGATGTATTCCACACCATGCCTCATGCTCATTGTGGGAGACACCTGGCGCGCCAGGTGTCTACTCTACGGCACAACTGTATCCTGCAACTGGTAGCGATCCGCAGCCTGTTGTCTCTGCCCATTCAGCCTTCGAGCATCGTTCAAGCGCTGTGTCAGTAGCCGAACCTGTTCCCTGTTGCCTGAGATCCGGCGAGCCATCATCTCCTGGTAGAGCGCGTCCTGATCCTGAGGGTCCTGGGCCAAAGCAAGTTCCGCCTGCTGAATCGCCAATGCCGGCTGTTTGGCTCGAACGTAGAGCACGGCAAGCAGATCGTGCGCCGCTTTGTACGCGGGATCGAGAGACGTCGCTCGAACACCCGCTGCGATAGCAGCCTGAAGGTTCTGGTCGTGATCTCCCTGCGCAGTCTCGGACAACTCTTCCGCGAGAAGATACTGCAGCAGCGGATCGTTGGGATACAGCTTCGCCTGTGCTACAAAGAGCGCGGCAGAGGCGCTGTTCTCGTGCTGCTGGCTGTGCATGATCCCAAGCGCATCGACAGCAAACGACATCGCGGGATCGAGGGCATGCGCTTTCTGAAAGTCGGCGATGGCGAGGTCCCTCTTTGAGACCTGAACCTCGAGCACGCCGCGGGCAACATAGAGGCTGGCGGACTTCGGCAGGCGATTCAGACCTGCATCGAGCATGTCGATCCCGACCTGAAACGACTTGTGATTAAAAGCTATCGCGGTGAAGTCGAGGTAATTGTCTACCGTATCAGGCGATGCGAGGATGGCCCGGCGCAGAAGATCGACCGCCTCCGGCGTCTCGCCTCGGTCCTCATGGACACGGGAGGCAAGGCCCAGCACAGCACTGTCGGCTCTCCCGTTCAGCAAAGGGTCCAGAGTCGCAAGCGCCTCATCGTTCGCATGTGTCTTCCATTGCAGCAGGGCCACGTCGTAGCGGATCGTATCGTTTGGCCTCGATGCTATGAGGCTACTGTACTGCTCGAGAGCTGCGTGCAGGTCTGCCGTGGAGGCGAGACAGAAGCCGTACCCTTGCTGCAGGTCAGGCCGGTCTGGGAAGAGAACGCTGCTCGATCGGTAGTGGCTCAGCGCGCTGGCGCAGTTGCCTTTGAGCCGGAGAGCCGTCGCCAGCATGCCATGGGCTGGCGGATTCTCGGGCTGCACTTTCAGAGTTCTCTCCAGCAGCGGGATCGCCTTCGGCGGAGCCTGTTCGTATTCGATCTGTGCCGCACCTACGAGTGCCGGCAGGTACTCCGGGCAGACTGCCAAAGCCTTCTCGAAGGCTTGGAGAGCCGGCTGCTGTTGATGCAGGCCGGTGAAGGCGATGGCCTCGAGCGAGAGCAGACGGCAGTCGCGGGGGGCGTGCTTCAGGACAGCCTGCGCTAAGGAGAGAGCTCCTTGTGCGTCGCCGTTGCGTAGCGCATTTACGACCGCTGCCTGGCTCTCTGCCTGTGCTGCCTGTGCGCCGAGGCTGGAGGCAGGGAGGGTGAGGACGGCGAGCAGGGTCAACAGGAGGCGGGGCCATGGGCGGTGGCCCACCCCCCTCGATCTGTCCGTAAGTCCATTGTTTGCCGCACCAGCGCAGGCTTCTCCGTGCAAAGTACTCAAGAGAAAGCGAATAGGGGCAAAGTATTGCATTAATTGAGATTAGGACTCTACGGCTCGTTACAGAAAGAACAAACAACGACAACGGCGAAGTGCGGGGATCTCTCCGCTGCGCCGTGCGATACAACCGCACGGCTCCGGTCGAGATGACGGCTTTCCGGGGTATTGAACAGTTGTAAGAGCTGGTGGCTAGAGCGGCTTTGCTGCCCAGCCACCAGCTCTTACTCTGAGTATAGTCAGCCGCACTGGAGGTTGCGCCAGAGCGGCTGAGAGTTGGGTCTTATGCTCCCGTTAGAAGTTGAGGCGGGCGCCAAGGAGCATGTTGCGGGCTGGGTTTGTGGTTCCGCTCTGACCGAAACCTCCGTCCTGCAGGTTGGTGTCAACTCCCTGGTAGTTGACGCGGTTAAAGACATTGAAGGCATCGAGACGGAGTTCGAGATTGAAGCTCTCCCTAATAGCTGTGACTTTTTTGAGTGTGAAGTCATAGTCGGCGTAGCCGGGATTGCGGAACTGATTGGGCCGCTCGTTACCGAGAGTGCCGATTGTCGGCAGAACGAAGTTTCCGCAGGGCAGCACGCCGCCCGAGCAGGAGGCGAGGATACCGTGGCCGGTGCGGTAGTCGCCACGGCGATGGCTCTGGCTGTATGCGGTT
>CAXTJC010000032.1:0-7333 GCA_964244225.1 uncultured Acidobacteriaceae bacterium | reverse complement strand
GTCGCCACGGCGATGGCTCTGGCTGTATGCGGTTACGTTCGGGTAGTCGTTATTATCGCCGTCGGCGTTGAAGTCTCCGCTGCCCGGGGCGAACTTCAGGTTGTCAGCCGTTGAGGGATGATTGGGATTGATGAGCTGCGCATGAAACGCAGCGCCGGTGCCGACGGTGAAGGGAGCGCCGGTCTGGAGCACTGAGATGCCCGCCACTGTCCAGCCGCCCAGAGCGCGACGCTCGAATGCATTGCCGAAATGGCTTCCTGGAAGTTCGTAGGAGGCGCCGATGGACAGACGATGCCGCACGTCATACGGAGAGCTCGCGTAGAACTGGCTGATTGGGGAGGCAATGGGGTAGTTCTGCCAGTTATCGAGCGCGTGACCGTAGGTGTAGGAGGCGGTGAGGAAACCCCGCCGGGCAAAGCGGCCGCGGCCGGAGGCGATCAGGCCGTGGTAGTTGGCGACTGAGGTGTTGTAGGCATAGTTGATGTTGCCGAAGCTGGTATTGAGCCTGGTTTGAATACCGGTGCAAGAGCTCGTTTTAGCGCCCGTGACCGGATCCGTCGTGATGACGCACTTGATGTGTTGAATCAGATCCCCGGCAAAGATATTCACATCGTTTCCATAGGAGGTGTTGCCCGTATTGCCGCCCGCGGCGATGAGGTTGCCGGAGTGCGAGCCTACGTAGCCGAGACTGGCGACGAAGCCGGGCGTGATCTGGCGATCGACGGCGATGTTGAAGTTGAGGGTGAAAGGACTCTTCAGGTTTGAGTCGACACCGGAGATGCCGATCTGCAAGCCTTGGATACCACCCTTCGCATCGAGCGGCTGGCCCTGGACGGCGGGATAGGGAAAGCCGAGGGGATAGCTGTTCTGCGTGCCGAAGCCGAAGATGGGCGCGGCGGTCGATCCATCATTCTTAAAGGTTGGTCGGGCGAAGCCTGGGGGATTGCCGCTGAGACCGTTCTCGCCGTTGCCGAGGGTGAAGTAGTCGTGAAAGAGACCGACGCCGCCATGCACGAGGAGCTTGCTGCTTTCGGACGGCGAGTATGCAAAGCCGCCGCGGGGGCTGAAGACGTAGTTCAGATCCCCAGGGAAGACATGGCTCTGCTGGGTGAGTTTGGCATTGGCGACCTGCTCCGCGAAGCTAGATCCTGTGCCGAGATGAAGGTTCGAGAGACCGGTGCCGGCGAGCGAGGGGTAGGCGTTGCCGAAGTTATCGTAGCGAACGCCGTAGTTGACAGTGAGCTTCTTCGAGGCCTTCCAGGTGTCTTCGACGAAGGCGCCGCCGGTGGTCTGGGCGTAACCGTAGTTATTGGCCTTGGGTTTGCCGGTGAGGGGGTCGTAGGAGAGGCCACCTTCGGTGTAGGGGTTGTTGTTGATGAGATCGATCAGGCTGTTGAACTGGAAGCTTGGCTGGGAGTAGGCGGCGGCGAAGAGGGCGATGTCGTCGCCGTGGAAGCTTTCGTAACCGGCCTTGATCGAGTGCGATCCGTGCACGTAAGTCAGCACATCGCGCCAGTGGTAGCTGTGCTGGATGAAGTCGCCAAGGGCAAAGCCCGCGCCAAAGCCGGTCCCCAACGCGGTGACATTCACAATGGGTACGGTGAAGTTGCCGGTTGCGGGTGCGAAGCCTTCAATGCGGTTGTAGCCGATATAGGCCTCGTTGAGCAGGTTGGGTGAGAAGGTGTGGGTCTCACTTCCCTGCAGCGAGAAGACGAAGTATTTATTGCTGGTCGCGAACTCCGGGCGGGCGGAGGGCCCGCCGCTGTTAATGGTGCTGCGATAGAAGAGGCCATAGACCCTGTCCTTCTTGAAGTATTTATCCAGCCGGACGTTGTACTGCTTGGCGTTGTTGTAGGAGCTGGAGTTGAAGTTGCCGTTATCAATGACAGGGGTGCTGCAGGGAATGTTATCGGCGGCGGGTGTGCCGCAGGTGCCGGCGAAGAGCTGCGCGGCGGTGCTTTGGACGCTGGTGAAGGTAAGGCCGGTAGGTTTGTACTTGTTGAGCAGCTGCACCTCCGGGCTGTTGGGCTGGGCCGTGTTGGCAAAGGCGACAAAGGCGGGATCTTCAAAGGTGGCGTTGGAGGTGCCGTTCGATTGGAGGGAGAGGTAGGGCTCATAGCCGGCGAAGAAGAAGAACTGATGGTGCGGGATAACAGGACCGCCGACGCCGAAGGAGAGATTGTTGGTGTGGTACGGGGCAACGCGGGTGCCCTTGGGCGGACCGTACTCCCCGCGCGCAGCAAGCCCCTGGTAGGTGTAGTACTCGCTGGCAAAGCCGTGGACGCTATCGCTGCCGGACTTGGTGGTGATGACGGTCTGAATGGAGCTGGCGCGGCCGTAGTCGACGGTGTAGGTGTTGGTCTGGACCGAGGCCTCCTGTACCGTGTCGGCGTTGGGAGTCAGGTTGACGACTCCGGGGCGGATGCTGCTGGTGACGTCCAGGCCATCGACGATGTACTGGTTGGCGTTGGCTCCGCGGCCGTTCGCGCTGGCGTCCACCGAGTTTTCAGGATTGAAGTTGGTCGCCGATCCCGATCCCAGACCGGTGACGCCGGGTGCGAGCGTGATGAGCGCAAGCGGGTTGCGGGCCGCGAGCGGAAGCTGCTCGAAGGCGGCCGTATTGAGCGTCAGCTCGTTGCGGCTGTCGGATGTATCCAGCAGCGGCGCCTGTTCGGTGACTTCGACCTGCGCCGTCACGGATCCTACCGAGAGCGTGATGGTCACATCGCGGGTCTCGGCTGTGGTCAGGGTGAATGCGGTCTTGGTCGAGGAAAAGCCCGTCGCCGCACCCGCAACCTGGTAGTTTCCAGGAGCCAGGCTCGAGAAGCGATAAACGCCGGAGGCGTTGGACCTGGCAGTCTGCGTGACCTTGTTGTCAACGTTGGTCAGCGTCACGGTCGCGGTGGCTATGGCGCTGCCTGAGTTGTCTTCAACCGTTCCCTGCACGGCGCTGTTGAACTGCGCGCTGCCTGAAAGAACTCCCAGCAGGAATAGCAGGCAAAGGGTAAGAGAGACGCGGCGGAGCGGATGGGTGTGGACGACCGATCGGATCATGAGACCTCGTGAAATGGAACAAGGAGCGGTTCTTCCAAAGCAGTATGTGTCTTTACTCTCAATGTGCTTGGAAAGTGAACCTTTGACGCTGTATGGTGTGTCTTCACGACCGGCCCAAACGGGTCACTCGGAACGGAGCAACACTAACGGCTACAGCCAAAGGGGTACAAGTTGCATTGCGCTCAGCCTGGAGTAGTACGAATGGACTAGGAGAGTCTGGCCCCCGTCAAAGAACTTCTTTTATTCGGGAGAGATGTTTTGCCGGTCCGAACAAGAAGCAGGTTCTCGCGGGTGCTCGGAATGGAAGAAAGAGAAGCACATGAACGTCATCAAGGGCGATAGAGAGCCGGTATGTTTCCGTTGCCGGATGTCGCGGATTGCGGGTGTACATCTCGTCCTGGGCGGCCTGCTGGGTTGCGTGTTGTGCGGTGTTCTGGGCTGCCGGCCTGGCCGATGGTTCGGGACGCCTTTGAGCATCGCCGTCATTCCGAGGACGTCGGGAAATATTCTTTGGGAGCCGGAGAATGTGGGCGCGCAGATGGCTGCGTCGGAGCTGGGCGAGCGCGTGTACTGGAATGCGTCGACCCGGGAGGACGATATTGACGGACAGATCTCGTTGGTTGCCCGCATCCGTCCGCGGCAGTTCAGGGGGCTTGTGCTCGCGCCGGATCATGCGCTCGCGCTGATCACGCCGGTGCGCCGTTCGCTGGCCAGTGGACTGCCGATCGTGATTGTCGGTTCACCGCTACCGATCCCAGCCGGCGAGAATCTGTCCTATGTGCTGAACGATGAGGAGGAAGGAGGACGGCTGGCGGCGGGGCGAGTCGCTGCACTGCTGCACGGCCAGGGCACGATTGCCGTCCTCGGGATCGATCCCGATATCGCCGGCATCATGGTGCGTGCGGAGAGCTTTGAACGAAGCCTGACGCCGCTCTACCCGAAGGTCAGAGTTGTTGTGCGGCAGCTGGGCACCTTCAATTATGCCCATGAGCAGGAAGCCGCGGAGAAGGTTCTGCGTGAGCATTCGGATCTGAACGTCATCGTCGCGCTTTCATCGACCGCCACGCGCGGCGCGATATCCGCGATCGACAGTGCTCCACGCGGCCACGCGGTCAAGGTCATAGGCTTCGATCCGGAGTCTCTGCCCTTTGAGAATGCATGCCTGGATTCGATGATCGTTCAGAATACGAGAGCCATGGGCGACCAGGCGATCCGGCTGATCCATGCACGACTTCACGGGGAAGGCTTCCCTGCTCTCGTTAAGCTGGAGCCGATCCTGATTACGCGGGAGAACGTCGGCAGCGCGGCCGTGCGCGAGATGCTCTACACACGATGGCGGCCGGGCGCCGCCGACCTCAAGCGGAGCGTGATGCCGTGACGAGGACAGCGGCTGGCCGCCGCCTGATGCTTTTGCTGGCCATGACCGCGTGCGCGGGGGGTCTCGGCCTGTGGGGGCTGCTTGCCTATCAGCACAGCGCGGGCCGCGGCCTGCCTTATCGCGACGCCTTCGCCAAAGGAAAGGCCGATGAGTGGAAGGCGCTGGGCGGGACATGGGAGCTGGTCGACGGAGCGATGCGCAACGACTCGGACGAACGCGGAGCCAAGCTGGTGACCGGATCGGCGCACTGGGGAGATTACGCAATCGAGGCAGACGTGATGCTGCTCGGCATGGGCGGAGACGCCGGGCTGATTCTACGATCGAGCGATGAGGAGCAGGGCGTCGACGCGTACAACGGTTACTACGCCGGCCTGCGGACGATGGATAACTCGCTGGTGCTGGGCCGTGCGGGACATGGGTGGGCCGAGGTGATTAATAGGCTTGGAGTCGAGTCTTCGGCAGTGCGCTCCTCGCAGTGGTATCACCTCAAACTTCTTGCGTTCGGGTGTCAGCTGGCGGCGTCGGCTCGCCCCTTGTCTCAGGGGGAGGGCACGACGATCGCAGTGACGGATGAGAACTGCATACGCTCCGGGCGCGCCGGTCTTCGTTCCTATGCGTCCGGCGGCGTGTGGCGCAACGTTGAAGTTCATCCGTCCACGCAGGCCCAGCTGGCAGAGATGCTGGCAGCGGCGGGAAGCCGGCAGTCGCGTATGGAACAGGAACCGTCGATGGAGCGGGAGAGCTCGTGGGAGATGTATGCGTCGGCACCGGGAACCGGATCGCAGGCCGCTCCATCAAGCCCGGACGTGCAGTTGATCAGCAGCCTGCGCACGATTCCTTCCTCGAAGCCGTTGACCGCCACGGTCCGCGGCACCGTCGTGCTGGCTTCGCCCGCAGTCTTCGTTCAGGATGCCACCGGCGGTGTCGCCGTGCAGCAGAGCGTGCCGCAGGCGTTGAAGGTCGGTGACGAGGTTGAGGTCACAGGCAGAGTTCACGCAAGCTCGTTCAGCTCCGGCATGTACCAAGCCAAGGTGCGTGTGCTCTGGGAGAACACACCGATGCCGCCTGTCTCGGTGACCGCCTCGCAGGCGGCAACAGGAGCCTTCGACGCAACTTTCATCGAGGTGGAAGGTCGTCTCGCCAGCAAGGAACGCGGCGTTGGAGACAGCCTGATCTTCAACGTCGACGCCGGGCCGCAGTCTTTTCGCACGGTGATGAACCGAGGCCGTGGAGACTCGCTGTTCAACGCGCTGAAGCCGGGCAGCATGCTCAGGCTTCGCGGTGTTGCCGTAGCGGATCCGGCCTATACGCAGGATTTGGTGCCGTTCGCACTGCTGCTGCGGTCAAGTGACGATGCGGCCGTGCTCGCCGGGCCGCCCTGGTGGAACGCGAGCCACGTGCTCATGATCGCGATCGCGGTGCTTCTGCTCGCCATGATTGCGAACTTCTTCTTCCATCGTGTGGAGAGCTGGCGGTTGCGGGCCGTGCTCGAAGAACGGGAGCGCATGGCGTACGAGATGCACGACACGCTCTCACAGAGCTTCGCGGGCATCGGCTTTCAGCTGAAGGCGATTCGCGAAGGCATGCCGAAGGAGTTGCCCAAGCTCCAGCAGCAGCTTGATCTGGCCAGCGAACTGGTGCGGCATAGCCACGAAGAGACCCGGCGCAGTATTGCCGTGCTGCGGCCGGAGCAGCCCGGCCCGGACGGCCTGCTTACTGCGCTGACGGAATGCGCGCGACGGCTGGTCGAGGGTGGATCGGTTCGCATCGCCGCAAGCTGCACGGGAGACGTGGTTCGGGTGCCGCTGCGCGTCGCCGACATGCTCTACCACGTGGGTCAGGAAGCGCTTGCAAATGCGATCCGGCATGGCCAGCCCTCTCTGCTTGAGATCACACTCGCCTTTGAGAAGGATGCTGTGCGGCTACATATCCTGGATAACGGAGCCGGCTTTGAGCCATGCCAGGAGCACTCCGGATTCGGGCTGAGAGGGATGCGTAAGCGCGCTGCCGACATCGGCGCCACGCTCGAAATCCGCAGCCATCCGGGGAGTGGAACCGAAGTCTTCATCCGCTCCACGCTGAAGCCACTCAAGACAACTCCGGCGCGGCAAACAGCTTCATCACGATCTCTATGGAGGCAGATACGTCATGCAACAGGGCGCGGCAGACTCGATCCGAATTCTTATCGTGGATGATCATCCCGTTGTGCGGGCCGGACTTGCCAGCATGCTCGGAACGCAGGCGGAGCTGGAGCTGGTCGGCTCCGCGCCGAGCGGCGAAGAGGCACTCAGGATGCTTGAGGAGCGTCACCCGGAGGTCATCCTGCTGGATCTTCGCATGCCGGGCATGAGCGGCGTTGAGATGCTGCAGGCGCTGAAGGCTGCAAATCGTCAGGTTCGCGTCATCATTCTTACCAACTATGAGACCGATGAAGATATCTATCGCGCCGTCCAGGCCGGAGCGCAGGGCTATCTGCTCAAAGACACGTCGCTACGGGAGATGGTGGAGGCTATTCGCGCGGTTCATGCGGGCAAGCGCTACATTCCGCGCCACATCGCATCGCGCCTGGCGGAGCGCATGGTGCGCACCAATCTCACATCCCGCGAGCTTGAGATTTTGAAGATGCTCTCAAAGGGGCCGACGAATAAACAGATCGGGCATGCGCTTGGAATCAGTGACAATACCGTCCGCAATCATGTGCTCAAGATCATCGAAAAGCTTGAGGTGTCGGATCGCACGGAGGCCGCTACCACAGCAATTCAGCGCGGGCTGATCACGGTTGATGGCTAAACTGCAGGACGTCTTTTCACCGGCTCAGATCGTCGCGCTGTGCTAGGTCATGTGGACTATAGACCGCATCCTTCCACATTGCGACACTGTGTGGGCGCTGTGGCTGCTATA
>CAXTJC010000031.1:0-12739 GCA_964244225.1 uncultured Acidobacteriaceae bacterium | reverse complement strand
GGAGCAGCGCTCGCGGTTATCTTCTTGGCGAGTTTGGCGTCGTGAGCCTGCATCTCCCGCACGGAAGATGACAGTTAAGGAACATTCTCTGAGCACACCCGTACTCTCCCTCACGACCCGGAGAGCCACCCCCGCCCTCGACCAGCCCCATTCCCAACCGAGCTCGAACAGACCATCCGCTCCCGCCTATCCCGAGCCTGAGCCAATCGGTTCATCTCCGGGAGCATCACAGCTCGGCCGAGCGCACACACTCAAGCGATGTACTCCAAAGTTGGCGTAGTCACCCGTCCCGCTCCGCTAGACTAGCAATAACTCCCCTGTATATCTCTCTCGCGTTCTCCTCGCAGGGCAAGGCTCTCTCGCGATACCTGCGGGTAGAACTCCCTTTGATCGAAGACTTTAGACTCGAAGTAGGGGAAGGGGCAGGGTACCGCAGCCGATAGGTGCATCGCCTCTGACCCAAACGTACCTCTCTCGAGCCCATCCGTGGGATCGGCAAACGCCATCCGCCTCGCCGAACATGATCGGCGAGGTTCTACCGCATGCTCTCCTGTCTTCGCGCCGCAGCTCTGCTCCTCTGCTTCACCTCCCTCGCTCTCACCGCCCACAGCCAGAGCTGCACCGAGCAGCTTCGCCAGGCCTCCACCCACGCCTCCAGCCGCACCGTCTCCACCACCGCCCTCCAGATCCCGCCCAAGGCCTGGCAGCACTTTGAGAAGGCTCGCATCGCCGGTGAGACTAATCAGCCCGAACTCTTCGAGCGTGAGTCCGCCAAGGCGCTCGCCGCGGCTCCGAACTTCGCCGAGGTCTACCTCCTCAGAGCCGTCCGTGACGTCCGCGACCGTCACTACACGACCGCCCTCGCCACCCTCGCAACCGCCCGCACCCTCCAGCCCAACCTCCCTTGGTCCAGCATCGTCGCCGCCAGCGCCCTCACCGCGCTCGGGCGCTACAACGACGCCGTCGCCGAGCTCGACCGCGCCCGCGGGGAAGAGGCCGAGAGCTGGCAGGTCAGCTTCGAGCGCGCCCGTGCCGAGATCGGCCGCCGCGACTCCACCGCCGCCCTCCTCTGGAGCACCCGCGCCCTCGCCGCCGCTCCCGCCGGCTGCACCGACGCCCGCCTCCTCCGCGCCAACGCCCTCCAGCTCGCCGGTCGCCGCCCCGAAGCCATCACCGAGCTCGAGACCTTCCTCGACCAGGATCGGCAGGGAACCGACCACACCGCCGTCCTCACCGCCCTCGCCCGAACCCGCCAGAGCGTCGCCTCCGAAGGTCACGACCTGCTCGCGCAGCGATAGCTAAATCGCTCTCTCACCTCAAAACTCCGGCATACTACTTCTGACAGGAATCTCGTTCCTCAGGAGAAGCCATGCTCCGTCGCTTCAGCACCCTTACTCTCGCGATTACTCTTCTCTCCGTCTCCGCTCTCACCCAGAACCCCGCAACCGCCGACCCCGAACACGGCGATAATCCCACTACCTACAACCAGCAGGACATGCTGAGGATCGTCCGCGAGGTGCAGCACAAGCTTCTCTCCCTTCCGCGCTATGCCGTCTTCGACTCTCTCTCCTTCGGCCTCCGCGGCAAGACCGTCATACTTGAGGGCTACGCATCCCGTCCCATCCTCAAGTCCGATGCCGAGTCCGCCATTAAGTCCATATCCGGAATCGACTCCGTCGACAACCAAATCAAAGTCCTTCCACCCTCTCCGATGGACGATCGCATTCGGGTCGCAGTCTACCGCCGCATCTATACCCAGCCGGCTCTACGCAAGTACACCGGCAGTCCTGTCGGTTTCGGCCGCTTTCCCTCTGTCGCTGCGGCTGCAGGCGGCATCACGCAGGATCCACCACTCGGCTACCATGCCATTCACATTATCGTGAACAGCGGCCGCGTCATTCTCACCGGCGTCGTCAATAACGAGAGTGACTCCACCATCGCCTACATGCAGGCCAACTCCACCCCCGGCACCTTTACAGTCGACAACGATCTTCGTATCGCCGGCAAGCTGGCCACGGGTAAATAGGCTCGTTCGGCTTTGCTGCTGAGAGTTCAAATATCGTCAAACAATCAGCATTCCCTGAAGCGCGACACACGCCGTGAATCGCGATGAGGGGCTGTGTCTTCCAGCTGAAATCAACGTCCCATCACGATTTTGTGAGCGTTTTGTAAAGACTTGCGGTAGAGTCTAAAAACCATCTGAAAACCAGTCGTTGTCCGCGTTGCTGTTTGTGAGCGAACTCCTTAGGTGTCTCTCAGACAGCTTTCAGGACGGCCGCACCCAACGTTGTGCCTTCGGGCGCCCCGCCGAGGCACACCCATCGTTCCCCGCACGAGAGGTGTCGTTTGATTGGATGTACAAGACGTGACTTCATCACCCGCGTCGGCCAGGCGGGCGGCTTCAGCGCAGCGTTTCTTGCGATGCAATCGATGGGGCTGGCGCCCACCAGCACAGCTCGCGCGCAGACTGTCTCCGCCGCCCCGAATACTGGCAAAGGCATCTCCGTCGTCATCCTTGGCGGCGGCATAGCCGGTCTGGTCGGCGCGTATGAGCTTCGCTCGCTCGGCTACAGTGTCACCGTGCTTGAGGCGCGTGAGCGTCCCGGTGGGCGCAACTACACCGTCCGTCCTGGCGACACCATCACTCTTAACGACGGCTCCAAACAACAGTGTGGCTGGGAGCCGACGCACTATCAGAACTTCGGTCCGGCACGGCTGCCCTCGATTCATCCCACCATCCTCGGGTACTGTCGCAAGCTCGGTGTCGAGCTGCAGGTAGAGGTTAACTCCACGCGATCCAGCTATCTCCAGAATGATGCAGCAAACGGTGGAAAGCCCGTCGTGCAGCGGCGCGTGGTCAACGACACCCGCGGCCACGTCAGCGAGTTGCTGATGAAGTCCGTACAGGGTGGAGCGCTCGACCAGCAGCTCTCCTCGCAGGATCGCGAGCGGATGCTTGCCTTCCTGCGCCTCTACGGCCCGCTCGATGAGGCAGGTAAGTATGCGGGCAGCGACCGCGCCGGGTATACACGAACGGCAGGAGCCGGAGACGAAGCCGGGGTGCTGGAGCAGCCCATCGATATGCACACGCTGCTCGACGAGAACTTCTGGCAGGGCATGCTGTTTGAGGAGCAGTTCGACATGCAGGCCACAATGTTCCAGCCGGTCGGCGGCATGGATCGCATCCCGTACGCGTTTGCCAAGGCGCTGGGAGACACGATCAAGTATGGTTCCCCTGTGACCGAGATCCGTAAGTCCGGCAAAGGAGTCAAAATCGGTTACAAACAGAAGGGTCAGGCAAAGTCGATCGAAGCGGACTTCTGCATCTGCGCCATGCCGCTGACCATTTTGAAGAAGACCCCGAATGACTTCAGTGCGCCTTATAAGAAAGTCATTGAAGAGTGCAGCTACTCGCACGCCTACAAGGTTGCGTGGGAGAGCCGCCGCTTCTGGGAGCAGGACTACAACATCTACGGCGGGCTTGAGTTCGTAAACACCGGCTGCAGCCCTATCTGGTTTCCATCGGCCGGCCTGTTCTCTCCGCGCGGCGTTCTGGTAAGCGGGTATACGGATGAGCGGGACACACCGTTTCAGAAGATGGATCTGCCGGCAAAGTTCGAGGAGAGCCGCAAGTCGATTGAGCGGCTTCATCCGGGGCACGGCAAGGAGCTTGAGAAGCCGATGTACGTCTGCTGGGGCAAGATGGAGCACAACGAAGGCTCCTGGATTCGCAGCTATGCGCCGGACATGGACCACGCGCCTGGCATGTCACTGACGCGGCAGACAGGGCAGGCGCGCTCCGCTGTGAATGCGCGGACAGAGACGAACCCAAACTATGAGGTGCTGATCAAGCCCGATGGTCCGATCTACCTCGCGGGCGATCATGTGAGCCATATCGTGGGATGGCAGGAGGGCGCGGCGCTGAGCTCACTGCGCGCGATTCAGATGATTTCGGATGTGGTGAAGACGAAGCAGGCCTGATTCAATCGCGCACAACCTACCAGGTAAGGAGAGATCGATGAAACGAGCTGGACGAGCAGGTCTTGCAGGGCTGGTGTTGCTGGGAGTGCAGCTTACAAGTGCGCAGGTCGCGGTGAAGCATCTGCAGCCCAATGAGAAGAGCCCGATCGCGAACGGGGTGTGGGCTGGAGACACGCTGTATCTGAGCGGGCAGCTCGCAAGCCCGGTGACGCCGGCCGATGCGGCGAAAGGCACCGAAGCGACTTACGGCGATACCAAGACGCAGGCGGCGAGTGCGCTGGTAAAGATCCAGGCTCTCCTCAAAGAGCAGGGGCTGGACATGAAGGACGTGGTGAAGATGACGGTCTTCCTGGCAGGTGATCCGGCGAAGGGCGGCAAGCTGGATTTTGCCGGTCTGCAGGCGGCCTACACGCAATACTTTGGCACGACGGACCAGCCCAACAAGCCTGCACGGAGCGCGATGCAGGTGGCCGCGCTCGCCGCGCCCTGGGCCCTGGTAGAGATTGAAGTGATTGCTGTTCGCAGTAAGTAACTCTACAGGTTACAGATAGGAATTCTGGCTTGCATGGGCAAGTACGAGCATTCTATGGCGATGAATAGGACAGGCTTGTCTAGGCAAACGTCTTGATCCGAAATACCAGTAGGTCTCCCACAACACGACACAGCAAAGGGGAAGGCACTTAGTCTTCCCCTTTGCTGTCACTACGACGATGGTGGGCCAGCTATCCCATGGAAGCGAAGCCGTACTCATCCTTGAAGTCCGCGTGCGCGTTTGCGGTTACCGGCTGATCCATAACGGATTTGAAGGCGGTCTTAAACTGCGCCATCTCCGCGGGCGTGCCGACCGAGACGCGCACCATATTTGGCCAGATAGGCCAGGTCCGGCCGATCAGAACGTTCTTTGCCTGCATGGCTTTGATGACATCGCGGCCGTTGCGGCCGGTATCGATCATGAAGCAGTTGGAGACGGACGGGATGAAGGTGTAGTGATTCTCGGCGAGCCAGGCGAAGGCGTCGTTACGGGTGTCGGCGATGATCTTCTTGCGGGTGGCCACGAGATCGGCTTCGAGCAGGCTGACGTTCGCGGCGGCGGACCCAGTAATGGGCATCGCGTTCTGCCCATAGGGCTGCAGGCGGGCGAGGAGGTCCGGCCGGGCAAGCGCGAGACCGCAGCGGATTCCGGCCATGCCGTAGACCTTCGAGAAGGTCCGAAGAACAATCAGATCCTTATCCGCGGCGACGAAGTCGAGAACGCTCGGCGAGTCTGAGAGGTGTATGTAAGCCTCATCGACGAGCAGAATGGAGCCCTTCGGCTTGTGCTCCAGCGCGTAGGCGATATCTTCCTTGGTGGTCAGGGTGCCGGTGGGATTATTCGGATTGCAGATGTAGAGCACGCCGGCGTTCGGGTCCGCCGCAACCATGGCTTTGACGTCATGCGCGTAGGCGGAGGTAAGGGGAACTTTGGAGATCCTGGCCTTGCTGGCGGCGGCGGCCATCATGCCGGCCTCGTAGGAAGGGTCAGCCGTTACAAAGCCGCGACTGGGAGAGGTAAAGGCGAGGACGGTGTAGTGCAGCGGTTCCGAGGAGCCGGCGTAGACCGCGATGTACTCCTCTTTCAGATTGTTCTGGCTGGCAAAGGTCTTGGTCAGCTTATCGGTCTCGCCGAGTAGATCGTAGCGTCCGCCCTGGGGCGCGATGGCGGCGATGGCGTCGCAGGCCGCTTTACAGGGGCCGAGAGGATTCTCGTTCGCGTTGATGAGAACAGCGTTCGCCGGCATCGCAGGGCGCGACCGCCGGGTGTGTGGAATGGTCTTTGCCGGGTCAGGGTTGGCCGATTGCAGGGCCGCGTAGGCAAGGTGCGCCTCCGTGAGGATTGGGGCGGAGGCGGCCAAAGACGCCAACCGCAGGAAGGATCTACGGGAGGTCGAGGAGGAGGAAGACGAGGCAGGTACCGAGGGAAATGGCATGCAGTAGCTCCTATCAAAATCAGACGGATGTGAAGAGACGGGACGGCTGGAACTGCCGGGCGGAAGACCTGCATTGATCTGTATGGAATCGCATAGAACAGATGTGCGATCTGGTTGCGGATCAAGCTGTGCTGAGTGGGTGCGTGGGCTTACTGTACCGCAGGATTCACCTCCAGACAAAAAATATTCAAGAGATCCGGCGGATTGTTGCGCACTGAAAGAGGAGTCAGCGCTCGAAGATCATGCGATGACGCGCAAGCCACCAGCAGGCCTGAAGTCCACCTTGAGGAAAGACAGATCGGCTGCAGGAGACGGTCACGGTGCCGTCCATGTAGTACTCTTCGCGATTGCCTTTGAGCTGAGCGACCACCATGCGGGTGACCTCCATGCTCGCTGTTGGAGGGGAGCCCTGTACGAAACGCAGGCGCCAGACGGACCAATCGACCGCCCAGGTGAGCAGACTGAGAGCCAGCACTCCGAGACAGACTCTACCGGCAAGCTGCTGCATACGTTGCCAGTCGGTCATGGACGGACTCTCCTGGGGGACGACACCGGTCCTTTGGATGTGATTTTAGATGAGTTACGGATGGCCCAGCATGCGCCATGAAGAGGTTGCGAAGGAGTGCTCCATCGGGAGAGAGTAGTGCATGGAGAGATCATCGGGAACGCAACACCGCTGAAGCTCGAACCATCGTCTAATCGAACGAGGTAGGGAATTTGAGAAGGTTTCGAGCTCATTGGGCCGGCAGAATCGGTCTTTGCGTGGTGCTTGCACTGTCTGCTCTGCGGGGAGATCGCGCCCAGGCGCAGGGAGATGCTACGGCCGTGCAGCCGCTGGCTCTTTCGGCGTTCGGTATGGGTACGGGAACATGGACGAACGTTGTGGGCGGACGGAACCTTGGCGTGACCGCCGGCGGAGATCTGGCATTTCTGACCTATCGGCGATTCCGGCCTGTCATTGAGATTCGGGGAAACTATCCGTTGTATGAGGGGCAGGTCGATAAGCAGAAAAGCTTTTTGGGCGGGCTGAAGGTCGAGCGGCAGATCGGTGTGCTGCACCCGTATGTCAATTTCCTGATCGGCCGGGGAGAGATCGACTACAAGAACGGACTCCTGCAGGGAAGCCTGCTGTACCTGAAGACGGTGTCGACGGTCTATTCGCCGGGATTCGGTGTGGACTACGACGTAACGCCGCAGTGGTCGGCCAAGGCTGATTTTCAGTATCAGTACTGGAATACGCCCGCGGTCGTGAGTGGGACGGTTCATCCAAAGGCGCTGAGCGCGGGTGTGGTCTATCGGTTCGACTTCAACCATCACTACAAGGTGAGACGGGCAGATCGCTAGAGATTGAAGAGGTCGCGCAGGCGTTTGGTCTGCGAGCGGCTGACGGGGATCTCGGTCTTCTTGGGGTCGTCCATGCGCAGCTGGTAGCTGGACTTGAACCAGGGAACAACCTCGCGGATGTGCTGGATATTAACGATGAACGATCGATGCGCGCGCCAGAAGGCATCGGGATCGAGCAGGTCCATGAGCTCTTCCAAGGTGCGGCAGTTGGAAAGGCCTTCGACAGCGGGAGTGACGACGCTGATGGCGCCTTCCTCGATAGAGGCAAAGCAGATCTCCCGCTGATCGACGAGCAGCAGCCGGCTTTGGGCGCGCACGACGATCTTTCCGGTGTGGCCCGGGGGCGGAGCGGTAAAGCCGCGGCTGCCATTGGCCTGCTCTCCCATGAGGCGGAGCAGGGCATCAAGCTTGGCCTCGGTGCCGACGTCGGAGGATGGAGGATCGGAGAGAGACGAATGAGGATCGCCCTGGCGCATGAGCCGTGCCTGGGCCTTCTCAAGCGTCTTCAGCACGCGCTTCTTGTCGAACGGCTTAAGCAGATAGTCAACGGCGTTGACTTCAAAGGCGCGTACGGCGTACTGGTCAAAGGCGGTGGCGAAGACGACCTGGGGCAGCGGCATGTGGCGATCGAGCAGCTTCTTGAGTACGGCGAAGCCGTCCAGGCCGGGCATCTGCACATCGAGAAAGACAAGGTCGGGCTGATGGATGCCGATGAGCTCTACTGCCTCGATGCCGTTGGTTCCCTGGGCTAGAACCTCGACGCCGCCTGCGTCTTCAAGCAGAAATTGGAGCTCCTGGCGGCTGAGCGGTTCGTCGTCGATGATGAGGGCGGTCACGCGTTTCTCTAGTCACTGTACGCGCGCAGCCGTGCGGGAGAGTGGTCTTCCGCGAGATCGTGGCCGCACTGCGTGCAATAGATGTCCGTGATCTTTGTGCCGCGGAAGCACTGTCCGCAGACGGGCGCCATCTGAAACTGGCACTGCGGGCAGAAGTGGAAGTTGGCGGCGATCTCTGTGTTGCAGTGCGCGCATCGCTTCTGGATGGGCTGGCGCAGCAGGAAGTAGACGACAGCTCCGATGCCGCCGGGCATAAGCACGACGATAAGCATCCAGATGCCGGGAGACATGTTGCGGCGTTTGACGTCGCGGCTGACATAGCCGACCAGAAGCACATAACTGGCGAAGGCGGTTCCCCAGGAGTAGCCCATGAGGAGGCGCATGGGAAGCATCTCGTGCTTGTGGTGCGGCATTACGACGTGGAAGAGGTACTGGATGCCGAGAAAGACGAGGATGGAGAGGGCGATCGACCAAGCTGGAATAACGCTCAGGTCGTCCTCACCCCTGCTGTGGGCGAGTCCCGACTCGATACGATCCGAGGTACGATTCCGGTCCGAGAGGAGGTTCATTGCGGTGACTCACGATCGGCGTGGGCGCGATGAGCCCAGGCCAGGGCCAGGATGGCGGCAGAGACAGGAAAGAACCACAGAAGGAAGATGAAGATCTGGCTGCTGGCGTCCGGGATGCCGGTCGGCGTGAGCTCGTACTGGTCGAGCAGGGACCAGATGGCCGTGCAGAGGATGAGCAGGAAGGCGGCACTGACCGCCATCGGGATCCAGAGACTGCGGCCTAGAGAGCGCCGTGATCGGAGGCTTTGGGCGCGCTCGCGAACGATGCGGTGCGTGCGGTTGACGAGCTGCGCCCGCGCGGCGGTGGAGGGCTCGGCGGTGGGCACGGGATGGTTCACGCGGTCACCTCGGGCGAGCGGAGAGAACGAAGCTTAGCGAGCTCCGGCTTGACGGAGGCGAGGCCGCGATAGAGGCGCGACTTGACTGTGGAGAGCGGCGCGCCGGTGATGGAAGCGATCTCCTCTAGGCTGAGCTCTTCGTAGAAGCGCAGAACCAGCACCTCGCGCGAGCGGGGTTCGAGGTGGACGAGCACCTGGTGAACCTCGGCACGGTCTTCGGACGAGCGGAAGTGGTCGAGCGGCGAGGGCTCGTTGTCGACGATCTCAAACGGCCGCTCGTTGTCGCCCGCTTCGCTCATCTCATCGAGGCTGGCCATGGTGCGCTTGCGGGAGAGGTCGATGACCAGGTTGCGGGCGATGGTGAAGAGCCAGGTATCGAAGCGGGATTTGCCGTTGAACTGCGCGCCGCGCAGCAGGACGCGGATCCAGGTCTCCTGAAAGAGATCCTCCGAGACCTCGCGGTTGCCGGTGAGGAAGAGCAGGTAGCGGAGCAGGCGATGTTGAAACTCCTCGATGAGGCGATCGAGCAGCTCGGGGTCCTGGCGCTTGAGACCCTGCGCGATGACCTGGGTGTCCGCCTGGGTCTGGGCGGCGGCTGCGGCGGAGGCGCTGGTCATCGACATTGACATCGATCGCATATCTGGTGAAGACGCTCCTTTGGGGTAAAAAGTCTCTGTGGCGGTGACAGGTTTCAGTGTACTTCGCTGTGTGGAGGTCCCCCGGGTACTTCTGGTTCAAAGTCTTCAATCTGAGAAGGTTGCGGTTGGGGTTGGACTTCGATTTGCTTCCGGCACGTACGGCATGGGCTTGACGAAGGGTGCTCGGTCGGAGTGCCCCTTGATCGAATGTCTTAAGTGTAGCCAAGGTGCGTGGGCGGTTGCGCCAATTCTTTTTGATTGGCAGTTGAGTTCGCGTCTCTTCCTCCGTTGCTGAAGGCGAAATACGGGGATTCTTCCCCGTTCGGCAAGCTCAGGGTCAGAATGACAAACAAGAAAATAAAGGCGAGAAGCAGGTTCTTCGCTGCGCTCAGAATGACAAACAAGAAAAGCAAAGGCGAAATACAGGGGTCTCTCCACTGCGCGAGACGATGGTGCTGTCTCGCTTCGGTCGAGATGACGGCTTTCTAGGGGAGAGGAGTAGTACTGTCTCGCTTCCCACCCCAGCGAGCAACTTCGCTCGCCGGGGGCGCCGGGTTTTGGTTGAGATGACGGCGTGCAGGGGAGAGGGGTGGTGCTATCTCGCTTCCCACCCCAGCGAGCAACTTCGCTCGCCGGGGTCCCCGGGTTTCGGTCGAGATGACGGCTTGTGTTCGCGTCGCTTCGCTCCGTCAGTAAATGCGAAATGCGGGGATTCTTCGCTGCGCTCAGAATGACAAACAAAGAGAGGCTGCTGGCAGAAGGACAAACAATAAGAGGCTCCGTTCAGAATGACAAACAAAGAGAGGCTGCGCTCAGAATGACAAACAAGAACAAAGGCGAGAAGCGGGTTCTTCCCCTTCGGCAAGCTCAGGGTCAGAGGGACAACTTCAAGAATCAGGGGAGGCGGCGCGATAAACTGGGCGAATGGATGTTTTGTATGGGCTGCACCCGATTGAGGAGGCGGTGCGGGCGAATCCGCGGTCGCTCGATGCTGTGCTGATTGCGCGGGAGCGGAAGGATGAGCGGCTGGAGCGGTTAGCGCGGCAGTGTCGCGAGGCCGGGGTGCGGGTGATGGCGGAGGCGCGGCAGCAGCTGACGCGGGTGGCGGGGACCGAGACGCACCAGGGGGCGGTGGCGATGGTGCGGGAGCGGCGGCTGCTGGCGCTTGAAGATCTGATCGGCCGGCCGGGGACGACGCCTGCGCCGGAGGCTGGATACCAGTTTTTGCTGGCGCTCGATGGGGTCGAGGATCCGCATAACCTGGGGGCTCTGCTGCGGACCTGCGATGGCGCGGGCGTGAACGGCGTGGTGCTGACGGAGCGGCGGTCGGCGCCGCTTTCGGCGGTGGCGGCGAAGACCTCGGCCGGGGCGGTGGAGCATGTGCGGATTGCGCGCGTGACCAACCTGGTACGGGCGCTTGAGCAGGCCAAGGAGCGGCACTTCTGGATCATCGGCCTCGATGAGCGTGGGTCGATGGACTATACGGAGTTTGATTTCCAGACGAACTGTGTGCTGGTGCTCGGCCGCGAGGGTGACGGCATGCACGAGCTGGTGAAGAAGACGTGCGATCACCTGCTGCGCATTCCGATGGCCGGCCGGGTCTCGAGCCTGAACGTGTCGGTCGCGGGCGCGGTGGTGATGTATGAGGCGATGCGGCAGCGGCGCGGCAGGCAGACCGCCGCACCGGAGCAGAAGCCAGCCAAGAAGCTGAAGGGGCTAGGGAGTTGAGGCGAATTTCTCTGCCGCTGCTTGGCGCGATGTTGCTGGCTCTGGTGAGCCATGCCGATGCGGGACTGACGGCGGGGCAGATTAGCTCTGCCGGCGAGCCCGGACAGGCGCAGGCTAAGGCCGAGGCGGTCCCCGCGGCCAAGCCGGCTGATGACGACGGCAACGATGTGGCGCGGGAGGCAGTGACGTTCACCCGCTACGACCTGGATCTGCACATCAAGCCGGTAGAGAGCCGGATGAGCGCGGTGGCGCGGCTTTCGCTGCGCAACGATGGCAAGACTCCGCTGACGCGGGTGGCGCTGGCGCTCTCGTCGACGCTCACGTGGGAGGCGGTCTCGGAACGGGTGGGGGAACGAGTGGGGGACGGCGCGCCGGTGAAGCTGCGCTTGGACGTGCGAAAGCTGGACACGGATGCGGACCATAGCGGCGCGGAGAGTGAGGCGCTGGTGACGCTGGCGCACGCGCTGGCGCCGGGGGCGAGCACGGAGCTGACGGCGATCTACTCGGGCACGATCGCGGCCACGGCGGCGCGGCTCGAGCGGAGCGGCGCGCCCGCGATGCAGGCGGAGAGCGTGGACTGGGACGGTATCGAGGAGGACGGCACATTTCTACGCGGGTTTGGCAATGTGCTGTGGTACCCGGTGAGCGCGCCGCGAGTTTTTCTGGGCGATGGCGCGCGCCTGGCGGAGACGACGGGAGAGCAGCGCCAGCGGCAGAGAACGGCGACGGCCCGGCTACGCGTGCAGGTGGAGTACACGGGCGAGGCGCCCAGGACGGCGATCTTCTGCGGGCACAGCCAGAGCCTGCGGCCGCTCGAAGAGGATGCGGGAGCGACGCCGAGCGAGCCTGCGGGAATCGCCACGGCCGAGTTTCCGGCGATGCCGCTGGGCTTTGCGTCGCCGAGCCTCTTTGTGGTGAAGGGGACGCCGCAGATCGAGGGCCGGACGGTTGGCATCGTGACCACGGACACGGGGGCGGCTGAGCGGGTGGAGACTGCTGCCAAGGCGGCGCAGGCGGTGGTGACGGAGTGGCTCGGCGCGATGCGCGAGCGGGAGCCGCTGCTGCTTGACCATGGGGGCCAGCCGTTTGCGCAGGGGGCGTTGCTGGTGGAGTCGGCGGACGAGGCGGAGAGCTCGTTCGCGATGGTGCATCTGCTGAGCCATGCATGGTTCGAGTCGGATGAGGTGTGGCTGGATGAGGGGATGGCGCAGTTTCTGCCGATTGTGGCTCTGGAACGCGAGCGCGGGCGGCCAGCGGCACTGGCGCAGCTCGAAGACCAGCGGCCGGCGCTGGCGCTGGCTGAGTCCAATGCGGGCGCGGCTGCGGGCGCGGGGCTGG
>CAXTJC010000030.1:0-12789 GCA_964244225.1 uncultured Acidobacteriaceae bacterium | reverse complement strand
CAAGCTACCACATACCGTTACAGATTCGCTCCCACGCGCAGCAGCTTCGCCTCCCGATCGAGCGAAGCAGGCACGCAAAATGCTACCCTCGCGTCTGATGAATATCCTCTTTGTCGGCGATGTCTTCGGCTCGGCCGGCCGCCACATCGTCCGTGAACATCTGCCGCATCTCCTCGAAGGCCACGCAGTCGACCTGCTGGTCGTCAATGGAGAAAATGCCGCTGGCGGCTTCGGCATCACCCCCGGCATCGCGGAGGAGCTCTTCGATCTCGGCGCGCACGTCATTACAACCGGAAATCACATCTGGGATAAGCGCGAGATCTTCGAGTACATGAAGGTTCCCGCGGACTCGCACGAGCGCAACCGACGCATCCTTCGCCCGGCAAATTACGCCGCCGGCACGCCCGGGTTCGGCCTCTACCAGGGCGCACTCGTCTCCGGGCAACCCTATGCCATTATCAATCTGCAGGGGCGCGTCTTCATGAGCTCGTGCGACGACCCCTTCCGCAAGGCCGACGAGCTCCTGCGCCAGATCGAAGCAGAGTCCGCCGCCAAGGTCATCCTTGTTGATATTCACGCTGAGGCCTCGAGCGAAAAGGTCGCGCTCGGCTGGTACCTCGACGGCCGCGTCACCGCTGTCCTCGGTACCCACACGCACATTCCAACCGCGGATGAGCGACTTCTGCACGAAGGAACGGCCTTCCAGACCGATGTCGGCATGTCGGGCCCGTACGACTCCGTGATCGGCGTCGTACGTGAGCTTGTGCTCAACCGCTTTCTCACCGGCATGCCCGCCAAGTTCGAAGCCGCGAAGGGCAATCCCAAGCTCTGCGCCGCTCTCATCACCTGCGATGGCCTCACCGGCCGTGCCTCGGCCATCCGCCGCATCATGCTCGGCGAATAGAGCGTTGCAGGCTGTGCTACAACTGCGCCAGCCATGCAAACGCCGCGGCCCAAAGACTCTGCTCCGCTGTCGGCTGCGTTACCTCGTTGACGCTCGCATCCTGCGCCTCTCGTCCGTCGACGAAGCGCCTGCCATCTGCATGGTAGGCGCCAGCGTCAGATCGACTGCCCGTGCGTCGCCCGCTTTCAGCTGCACGCTGCGCAGAATGTCCGTACCCTTGCCGTCGGTAAACAACATCACCAGATAGGCTCCCGGCGCTAAGCCCTCCTGGCTGAATTTTCCCAGCGAATCACCAATCAGCGTGTATCGCCATGCGTGCCCGCCATGGGCCGTCTGGTCGGAGACAAGCTGTACGACAGCGTTCGCAAGAGGTTTGCCGTTCGCATCGGAGGCGCGCCCGTGCAGGCTTGCCGCGGTTTGTGCGCCGGCGTGCGGCGCGGTAAGTGATGCAATCCCTAGTAACAAGGCAGAAAGAAGCAAGGCTCGAAAGCGAAAAGAGATCATGCATTGATCTTTCGCCTGCACGCCGCTGGAATATATGCCACCAACGAGCTACGCGCCTTCCTAAGTGGGCCATCTTTCGGCAATGCCCTGTGGAAAGCTGCTCCGGACTAGAAAAGCGGACCCCGAAGGATCCGCTTTCTTTTAATCAACAGGGTGAACAGCGTGCAAGCCTAGCGCCGCCGGGTAGGTGTCCGTGTCGTGGTCGTTCGTCTCGCCGGAGCCTTAGCCACCACAGCAGCATCGCTCATGGTGATCATCAACGGCCCGGGAGCCGAAGCGGGAGCAGCCGTAGCCGGTGCCGGTGTGGCGGCCGCCGGAGCCGCGGGCGCTGTAGTGGTCGTGGAAGCCGACGCATCCGTGCTCGCCGGCGTGCTGGTCGCAGAGGCAGGAGCCGCCGCCGCCGTAGGAGCCGTTGCACTTCCACCCTGGCTGTAGGAGGCATATGTTCCTGTCAGCGTCACCTTCGCCCCTACCGTCGGAACCGTCTTGAGCGGCTCCTTCGTGTTGAAGGTGAAGTCTGCCGTCTTCGACTGCACGGCATCATCCGAAACCGCCACCGTCAGCATGGAGTCGGTCGCCGTGATCACTGTCGCATCGGGGATCTCGACGGTCTTGCCCTTCACCGTGGCCCAGACCTTTTCAGCATCCTCCGATGTTCCGTTCTGCAGGATGAACTCCTTATCGCTCAGTGCGAGCGTTCCCAGGTCGGAGGTCGATGCAACCGTCTGGTGCGCGATATCTGAAGCCTTCGGAGCTGGTGTGATCGTGAAGTCCGATGGCGGATTCAGGTTCGACGTCGCGGCCGTGGTGACCTTCTCATACCCTTCAGCGTTGCCGTGGTACTTCTTGTAGCAATACTGCGCGGTCGGCGCCATCTGGCTCTTGTAGGGCTCCGGTGCGTATGCCGTGAAGCGCGACACATAGAACGTGCAGTTGATGTAATCAGGCGGCGTGGACTGCAGATAGGCAAGGCCGAGAAAGTAGGTGTCCTGCAGAATCGGTCCGGGCTTGGTTGTCTGGTCAACGGGAACGGCTGCCAGCTCCTGCTTGAAGTTGGTGATCGCCGTCGCCGTATCCTTCTTGTTCAGCGCCGCGGTTCCGATCGCGCTGTAGAAGATCGGATTGGCGTTCGTCTGCAGCGTCTTGAAGTCGGCATCGCTCATGTCCTTCGGCTTCGTCGCCGCCAGGCCCTTCTGCGCGTAGTCTGCCGCTTTGTCGAGCGCCGCCTGCTTCGCTGTCGCATCCGTCAGCTGATCGGCCGAAGCCTTGCGGAAGTAGACCTCCAGCGTAATCGCCCGTAGGTTGTTCGGATCGACTTGCAACAGGCGATCCGCCGCATCGAGCGTCTTAACTGGGTCAAACGAGCTGTACGCGACCATCAACTGCTGCAGCACATCGCTCTTGACCGAGCTCTGTGGATACTTCGTCAGATAGGCCTCAAGCGCAGGCGCTTTCGTCTGCGGAGTCGATTGGTTAATGGCAGCGGTGTAGTCGTTGTACTCCGCCTGCGCCATCTGCACCTGTCCGCCCGCTGCACCGCCTGCCGCAGGCTGCTGCGCACCGGAACCGAGATTTACCTGCTGCTGGGAGAACGCAAAATGCGCTCCAGGAGCCACACTGGCGACCGCCAGAAGAGACGCAACCACTGCCTTCTTCATTCAACACTCCTCAAAAATCAACTATCCGCGATCTTCTGCTCCAAATGCACCCGGAGACAGAGACATCATAGTGCAACATCATCCCTCAGCGTCGGCAGTTCCCGTGACGTTTCTTAAAACTCCGCGACTCGCGCGACGATCTGCCGCCAAAATCCGTAAATCCACCAGGGTTCATGGGGATGATGCGGATTATAGAGAGCACATGGCGCTCCGGCAATCGCGCTCTCATCCCAGGCCCTTGGGAGACTGATGTAAAGTCGTCAGGCCGGATCACAGATCTGCCGTCACATGCGCGCTCCAAGCACGAGTTCCTCTTCGCAAGTCATGAACTACAGGTCGGCTACGCTGGCCGTCCGCCAGCATGCCTTCGCAGCCAGCCCATTTGTTGGGTTCCGTCGTCCTTATCCACAACAGGTTGCGAGTAAGTTGTTGATCCTACGCACAGCGGCCTCTAAACTTAATGACGACGAGCGCCTTCCTTTTGGCTAGGAAGGATTGCTCGCCGGAGACGGTTATCCATGCTCAAGCTCAAGAAGATCCAGATCCTCGGCTTTAAATCGTTCTGTGACCGCACGGAGGTGCAGCTGCCGGGCGAAGGCATCGCAGCCGTGGTCGGCCCCAACGGCTGCGGCAAGTCGAATATCTCGGACGCCATAACCTGGGTCCTCGGCGAGCAGTCAGCCAAGAGCCTGCGCGGCCTCAAGATGGAGGACGTCATCTTCGCCGGCACTCGCGATCGCAAGCCTACCGGCATGGCGGAGGTCTCGCTGACGCTGGTCGACCCCGAGATCTACGACGGCGCGCCGCTGCACCAGGACGGCCCTGAGCTCGTCCTCTCCGACCGTCACCCTGCACAGGGCGCGACGACCCCGACCGACTGGGATGAGACGAAGCTGCGTGAGCAGATCGCCGCGGAGACCGAAGAGGCCGTGCTCGAAGCTCAACCCGGTGTCATCCTCGATGGCGACGCAGCGGAGACCGGCATGAATCGTCCAGACCAGTCTGCGGCTGAAGACGCAACCGCGTCCGAAGATGTCGTCCTCAAGATCCGCCGTCGCAAGTTCAATCGCGCCCCGGTCCGTGCCGGTGAGATCACAGTGACTCGGCGTCTCTTCCGCACCGGCGACTCTGAGTACCTGCTAAACGGCAAGATCTGCCGTCTTCGCGATATCCAGGACATCTTCATGGGCACCGGGCTCGGCGGTGAGAGCTACGCCATCATCGGCCAGGAACGCATCGGCCAGCTGCTCAGCTCGAAGCCGCACGACCGGCGCTCGATTATTGAAGAGGCGGCCGGCATCACGCGTTTCAAGACCAAGAAGCGTCTTGCAGAGCTTCGCCTCGAAGCCGCCAGACAGAATCTCTCGCGCGTCAACGACATCTTCGACGAGGTCACGCGGCAGATGGGCACGCTCAAGCGGCAGGCCGCCAAGGCCGAGCGCTATGGGCAACTGCGCGACGAGCTGCGTGGCAAACTGCGCATCGCCCTCCGCAGCCGTATGGCCCAGCTCGACACCGATCTCGCAGCCGCCAACACCACCATCGCCGGCCACACTCTTGCTATCGACGAGCGGGCCGGCACCCTCGATGCCCTCGATGCGCAGCACACTGAGGGCGTCCAGCGCGGCTATACGCTGGACGGCCTTCTCCGCGAGGCCAACGCCACCGCGAGCCAGACTGCCGTCGAGCTCGAACGCGTGAACGCCCGCGCCGCTGCGAACACGGACCGCATCGCCGACCTCACTACCCGTCTCGAAGCCGGTTCCGGTGAGCTCACCGCTGCCCGCGAGCAGCTCGCCCAGCTTGCCGGCGAGCTCGAGCAGCATACAAGCTTCCTCAAGAGCGCGAATGCGGAGTCCACCATCGCCCGCGAAGCCGCGCAGCGCCAGCAGACCGAGGCCGCCAATGCCGTTCGTGCGGTTCAAAACGCCGAGCACCTGGCCGAGCAAAGCCGCCGCAACGCCCTACAGCTCATGCAGCGCGCCAATCAGACCCGCAATGAGATTGCACAGGCCGAAGCTTCGCTCGCCGTCCTCAATCAGGAGGCCGAACGCCTCACGCGCGAGTCCGATGTCGCCCGCGAAGAGCTCTCAGATCTCGGCATGCAGCGCGGCCAGGTGCGCATGTCATTCGAGTCCGTCACCGAACGCCTCGCCCGCCTGGAGGCCGAGATTGCCACCCTTCGCCTCGAGACCGAATCTCGACGCAAGCAGGAGTCCGAGTCGAAACGTCGCGGCGACCAGCTCCGCAGCGAACTGGCCTCGCTCAACGGCCGTCGCAGCTCGCTTGAAGGCCTCATCCGCGATCACAGCTACTCCACCGACACCGTTAAAAATATCTTCCGCACCGCTCGAAAAGCTCCGCAGGTTCAGACCGAAGACCTCGCGCCCGTCGGCACTCTCGCCGACTTCCTCGAGGTCGAAGGCCAGTATGGCGCCGTAGTCGATGAGTTCCTCCGCGAAGAGCTCAACTTTGTAGTCGTCAAAGGCTGGGACGCCGCGGATCAGGGCATTCGCCTCCTACGATCCGACGTCACCGGCCGCGCTACCTTCTTCGTTCACCCACCGGAACATGCCGACACCGCAATTGCCGAGGTCGAGGTCATTCGGCCAGAGGCCGAAGGACTCGTTCCTCTCCGTGACTGTGTTCGCGTCCTGAACGGCTTCGCCGACTCTCTCCAGACCCTGCTTCCCAAGCTGCGCAACGGCTACGTCGCCAGCGACGCCACTCAGGCCCGCGAGCTCTCCCTGCAGCACCCCGAGGCGTGGTTCCTGACGCCCACCGGCGAGACCTTCCACGCTCTCACCGTCACCGCCGGCCGCACTACCGTCAGCGGCCCGCTCGCCCTTAAGCGCGATCTGCGCGATCTCTCCACCAAGGCCGCCGCGATCGAAGCCGACCTCTCGCAGACAGACATCGCAACCGCTACGCTCGCCCGCGAGATCGCGCAAGCCAGCTCCGCCATTGACGCAAAGACCAACGAACGCCGCGAGGCCGAGCGCGAGGCGGCCAACTCCGGCGCCGCACTGCGCCAGATGGACTCCGAGGCTCAACGCATCGAGCGCCGCCTGCAGGATTGGCAGCTTTCGTCCGAGCGCAACCGTGACCAGCGCAATGCGAAGACCGACCTCGTCGCCCGCAAGCGATCCGAAGCCGAAGTCGCTGACCGTGAGCACCAGGCTCTCGAGGCCTCACTCTCCGAGCTGCAGCAGCAGGTCGCCGACCATCGCGGACAGCGGGAGCAGCTACAAGCCGCAGCCGCAGCCGCAGCGGCCACCGCCGCCGGCATCGAGGAGCGGCGCCGCAACGCCCAGGCCAACTTCGACCAGACGAACCGCCTCCTGCTAGCACAGCAGAACCGACTCCAGCAGCTCGACTCCCAGCTCGCCATGGCCGCCGCCGAGCGCTCCCGCCGGGAAGAAGAGACCTCCACTCTGGCCGCCCAGTCGAGCGAGTTCGCCGAGGCCAAGGCTGTCGCCATCGCCGAAGGCGCACGGCTCACCGCTGAAGCTCGCGATCTCCGCACCAGCCTCGCTGAGCTTGACGTTCGATTGCGGGCTCTTCGCGGCGAAACCGAGGCTCTCCGTGAGCAGCGCGCGCAGCTCTCCGCGCAAGCCGCCAGACTCTCCTCTGACACCGAACACATCAATGCCACCTGCCTCAACGATCTGGGTGCCGATCCCGCTGGTCTTCGCGAAGACGCCTCCATCACGCTCATCGCAGGCGACGCTCTCGCCGCGCAGGAAGAAGAGTCCCGCGCCCTCAAGGGCAAGCTTGAGGCCATGGGCCCGGTCAACATGATGGCGCTTGAGGAATACCACGAGACCACCGAGCGACACGCCTTCCTCGACACACAGCGCAAAGACCTCCTCGACTCCATCGAGAACACCCAGGCCTCCATCAAGGAGATCGACGACGTGTCGCGCATCAAGTTCGACGTGGCCTTCAAGGTCATCAACGACAACTTCTCCCTTACCTTCACCAAGCTTTTTGGCGGCGGCCAGGCTTTCATGAAGCTCACCGATACCGAGAACTCTGCCGAATCCGGCATTGACATCGTCGCTTCGCCGCCGGGCAAAAAACTCCAGAGCATCCTCCTTCTCTCCGGCGGCGAAAAGGCCCTTACTGCTCTCTCGCTGCTGGTCGGTATCTTCCAGTTCCAGCCCGCGCCCTTCTGCATCCTGGACGAGGTCGACGCCCCACTTGACGAGACCAACGTCGGCCGCTTTGCGAAGATGATCGACGACATGAGCTCGACGACACAGTTCATCGTCATCACGCACTCCAAACGCACTATGGCCCAGGCCGACGTCATCTACGGCGTCACCATGCAGGAGCCTGGCGTATCAAAGATCGTCTCCGTCAACCTCGCTAACCGGCGCGCCACAAGCTCTCGCCGCGCGGTCGCGTAGACCTTCGCCCCTACACTCACAGCAGCATGGCCCTTACGTACATCGCGCTCGCCGGCCTCGTCTTTGTAGCGATCCTGCTTCGTCTGCTTGTGCCGCGATGCAGTCCGCTGCTCCGTCGCCGGCTCTGCCTGCTTCTTGCGCTGCTTCTCATCCCGGCGCTTCTCAACACCATCTCCCGCTGGGAGACCACCAGCCTCCACCTCAATGCGTCTCTCTTCTGGATCCGCCTCTTCGCCTACGAGCTCTGCATCGCGTTCTTCAGTCTTGTGCAGCCGCGTGCCTTCACCGCTGTCATTGCCGCCATCCTTACACTGCCGCTCTTCTCAAGCAGCGTCGTCGGCCCGGCGTCGGCTCTCTTCTCGCACGCAGAGCCTCTGATCCGCTCGGCCGGCGGCGATTACTTTCTGGAGCTCCTCCCCTGGTCAAGCGGCCTTCATCAGAATGGCGGCGCCGACTTCGCCCTCTTTTATCAGCCGGCGGGTGTTCATTTCCTTCGCCGGTCGTTTATGGGAGCTCGCCTCTACGACAGCCAGTGCCGCACAGCGGATACCGCAGCCACCATCAATCCCGCCACACACCACATCACCGTTCATTGCCCTCCGCTCAGCGCCGATCCGGCCGCTCCGCCCTCCGGAACCGAGCTCGACTACCTCATCCCCCGCGGTGCGCTCTCTCCCGCTCTCGCGCACGCACAGCACCGGTGATACCGTCATCCTGATGCCTGATTCCACCACGCTTCCGCCTACGCTTCTTGAAACCCGCCTCGGCGATCAGCGCCCGCTCGTCACTGGCAAGGTCCGCGACATCTACGCCGCCGGCGATAACGCCCTGCTCTTCATCGCAACCGACCGCATCTCCGCGTTCGACTGCATTCTCGGCTCCGGCATCCCGGACAAGGGCCGCATCCTCACCCAGCTCTCGCTCTTCTGGTTCGATCACCTGGCGTCCATCGTCCCGAACCATCTGCTCTCCGCCTCGATTGCATCGCTTCCGCCGGAGTTCCAGCCCTTTTCCGCCCAGCTTGACGGCCGCTCCATGCTCGTCCGCAAGGCGCGAATGTTTCCTGTCGAGTGCGTCGTGCGCGGCTATCTCTCCGGCTCTGGATGGAAAGACTATCTCGCTACTGGACAGGTCTGCGGCATCCCCTTACCCTCCGGCCTGCGCGAGTCCGACCAACTCCCCGAGCCACTCTTCACCCCAGCCGCCAAGAACCACACCGGCCACGACGAAAATATCTCCTTCGATGACATGATCGCCCGCATCGGAGCACCCGCCGCCGAGCAGCTCCGCGCGCTCACCCTGGCAATCTATAAGAGCGCCACCGCCCACGCCGCCAGCAAAGGCCTGCTTCTGGCTGACACAAAGTTCGAGTTCGGTACCGTCCCCGTACCTGATGGCGAGCCGCAGATCCTGCTTGCCGACGAGGTGCTCACACCGGATAGCTCGCGCTACTGGCCCGCAGCCGAGTACGCCCCCGACGGCCCACAGCCCTCGTTCGACAAGCAGTACGTCCGCGACTATCTGGAATCCATCCACTGGAACAAACAGCCTCCCGCACCCGCTCTCCCCGAGGACATTATCGCCAATACCCGCGCCAAGTACCTCGAAGCCTTCCATCTCCTCACCGGCCGCACCTCGCTGAGCACGTAAAGGCAGGCATTTTTCATTGTCATTCCGAGCGGAGTCGAGGAACCTGCCTCTATCCATGACTCCCATCGCGCTCATGCCGAGCCTTTTCTCCAATCCTGCACAGGGAGGCGCGTCGCCATGGAAGCTCCCGTGACGGCTATGCCGCTCTTCTTTCTCCTGGACATCAGCTCTGTAACCGTGCTCCTTCGCACCTTTACCCCCTTTGACTGGCTCATCCTAGTCATCGCCCTCTGGTCGATCGTTCGCGGCCTCCTGCGCGGCCTCATCCGCGAGCTCTTCGCCCTTCTTGCTCTGCTCGCCGGCGTTACTGTCGCCGCGTGGAACTACACCGCGCTGGCCGTCTTGCTCGCCCGTTGGATCCCCCAGTCCACTTCCGCCGGCATTACCGCTTTCCTGCTGCTTGCGTTGGCTGTAACCCTCGGCGTCCTTTTGGCTGGGCGGCTTGTCCGCTCCGCCGCCCACCTCATCGGCCTGGGCCTGCTCGACCGGCTTGCCGGTGCCCTCTTCGGCCTCGCCCGCGCCAGCCTGCTTGGCGCCGCTATCCTCATGGGCTGCATCACCTTCCTGCCATCGCAGCCGTGGCTGCAGGGCTCCCGCGTGGCTCCACTCCTGCTGCAGGTCGCCCATGCCGCCGCCCTGCTCGCCCCCGCCGATCTCCAGCAGCGGCTCTCCGCCGCAATTGCCGGCCTGAGAACCGCGCCGCCATAGCACACAGATTCCTGCTGGATCAAACCCCGGGGATGGTGTTCAATGTCCTTGAACCTCCCCGGCAGTGGGAGGAAGTGAGAGGACATACCCATCGTGAAGCGCGAACTGCAAAGCCTCGTCACCCAGATGCACAGCTCCGGCGTTACCTACACAGACGCTGTCAAACAGTTCAAAAAGCGCTTCGTCCTCGAAGTCCTCGCGCAGCACAAAGGCAATCAGTGCAAGGCCGCCGAGGAGCTGGACATGCACCGCAACACCCTGTCCCGCCTTCTCGCCGAGCTTGAAATGGACTCCGCCCAGATCCGTACCGGTATCCGCAACGGCATGCGCCGCCCTCCCGTCAGCGAGCGCCCACAGCTCCGCGAACGCCTGCAGCCCAAAGTGCAAAGCATCTCCGGTGCCCGATAGCCCCCGGCCTTCGTCCAAGCTCTATCCGGCCCGGTCAGCCGGCAGATCGGGCGTACTCTATGCCACTCGCGCTTGGAACTCCGCCCAGCTGGATCTGGCTCACGCCCATGCTTGTATTCTTAGCCAACCTGCGTCTCGCCGCCTTTGCTCTGCTGGCGCTCGCCGTGGCGCCCCCCGCGCTGGCTCAGGCGACTGCCTCACCGGCAGCCCTGTCAGCGCCTGCGCCACCGCTTTCCGGTCGCGTCACCGCCCGTAGAGCCGAGACCGCCCGCAATGAGTACGTCACCGGCGCGAAGCTGCTCGATGCCAATCGCCTCGCCGATGCGCAGGCTGCCTTCAATCACGCCGAGCAACTCGACCCAACTGTACCCGACTACCGGATCGCCGCAGCCCTCGCCCTTGAGCACCGGGTCACGGATCTGGTGCAGCAGGCCGGCGCCGCGCGCCTGCTCGGCCACATAACCGAGGCCGACGGCCTCCTCACACAGGCACGCGCGCTCGATCCGCAAAATGCCATCATCGCGCAGCACGATCCATCCGTCGCCGCGCCTCCCGCCTTTCAGTCGGTCTTCAATGCATCTGCTCAAGCCGATCCCACAACCGCGGACGGCACGGACGATCTTGCCGGCCCCATCGTTCCACGGTCGAACAGCTCGCGCCAGAGCTTTCATCTCCACACCGACCTCCAAAGCGCCGTGAAAGAGGTCTTCAGCCGCTTCGGCCTGCGCGCCGCCTTCGACGAGTCCGTAACCCCCGCCGCTACGCCGCAGGGAATCCGCTTCGACCTCGACGACACCACTGCCGCCCAGGCCATCCCGCTCATCCTCAGCATGGGCCGCCTCTTTGCCGTACCGCTCGACACCGGCAGCGTCCTGCTCGCCACCGACACTGTCGCCAATCGCACGCGGCTCGAGCACCTCTACCAGGAGACTCTCTACACACCCGGCCTCACCCCCCAGCAGATGGGTGAGGTCACCAATGTCATCCGCCAGGTCTTCGACGTCAAACAACTTAGCATGCAGAACACCGCCGGCAACATCACCCTGCGTGCCCCCGCCAGCACGCTCGATGCCCTCAATCGCACCCTTCTCGACCTGCTGGACGGCACAGCCGAGGTCACATTCGATCTCCGTGTCTACGCGGTCGATATCACACGCCAGCGCAACCTGGGCCCGAATATTCCGCAGCAATACGGCGTATACAACGTCGCCAGCGCCGCGCAGTCTATTGTCACCGCGAATCAGTCCGCCGTTGACCAGGCCATTGCCCAGGGTGCGCTCGTGATTCCCGCAGGCGCCGACTCCAGCACCCGCCTCATCTACGAAGCCGTCTTCCTCATCCAGGCCGGCCTGGCTCAGAGTTCTCTGCTCACGGATACCGTCGGCTTCTTCGGCAAGGGCCTCGCCCTGAGCGGCATCACAGCCGGTCCCGCAAGCGTCAACTTCGCCCTCAACACCTCAGACACCCGAACCCTCGACAGCCTTCAGCTACGCGCCTCCGATCGCCAGCCGGCCGTCTTTCGCTCCGGCACCCGCTACCCGATCACCACATCCACCTACTCGACCGGTCTCTCCGGCACCAACTCCGCCGCACTCGCCGGTGCAACCATCAACGGCGTGAGTGTCTCAAGCCTGCTCAACCAGTATCTCGGCTCAAATACCGGCACTACGATTCCGCAGATTCAATATGAAGATCTCGGCCTCACTCTCAAGGCCACACCCAACGTCCAGACCTCAGGCAACATCACCATGCACCTGGACCTGAAAATCGAGGCTCTTGCCGGATCGGCCCTGAACAATATTCCAGTGCTTGCCAGCCGGCAGTTCGCCTCGGATGTCACCGTCGCCGAGGGTCAGACCGCCCTTATGATGTCAAGCCTGTCGAAGACGGAGTCTGCCGCAGTCAGCGGCATTCCCGGCATCTCAGAGCTTCCCGGCTTCCAGACCGCGACCGCGGATAAGCTCCGTGAGGTCAATACGAGCGAACTGGTCCTGCTCATCACGCCGCACATCATCCGCCACCGCAAGAATCTGACGGTGGGTCCGCGTATCCCGGTTAGTCCGTCTGTTGACTCGTCAGAGTAGCTCCGCCACTCACCGGCAGCCAGACGGAAAAAACCGTTCCATGTCGCTCTCCGGTCTGCGTCCGCGTGCGAATCCGTCCACCGTGCTTCTCTACGATGCCACGGCTTACCCACAGCCCGAGTCCCGTTCCGGTGCTCTCCTTTGTCGTCTGGAAGGGCTCAAAGAGCCGGTCAGCAATGCGTGGACTAATTCCCTCGCCAGTGTCCGCAATCGTCAGTCGCACACCATCCCGCGGCGCAGCATCACCCCCGCTCAAATCTCGCTGCGGATGAACCCGGATTGAAAGCTTCCCTCCCCCACTCATGGCGTCGAGAGCGTTTCGAACCAGATTATTCAGCACTTGCCGTATCTCGCCCTCAAGGGCCCATACCTTCAGCGCCGGTTGTATCTTCCACTCGAGCGTCACACTTCGCACCAGCAGCCGGCCGGTGTAGAGCGCCATCACCGCCCGCGAGAGCTCC
>CAXTJC010000029.1:0-12819 GCA_964244225.1 uncultured Acidobacteriaceae bacterium | reverse complement strand
TCGCTCTACTACACGATCCCCATGTCCGATGAGGGCCGTAGTGGCCATATGCAGAAACAAGCCATGCTCCACCACACCAATAATGCTCCGGATTGAAGCAGCCAACTGCTCCGGTTCATCGATTGAACCGCAGGCGCAATCGAGGATATAGTTGTCCTCATCGGTAACAAACGGCAATCCTTCTGCGGATTGACGAAGAGTCGGTTTCAGGCCGAGATTTCCCAGTTTGCGTGTCACAATCGGCAAAGCCATCTTGATAACCTCGACCGGCAAGGGAAACTGGCCGAGCTTATCGACCTGCTTCCTTGCGTCCACGATAACCAGAAATCTGCTTGCAGCGCTGATGACTATCTTCTCGCGCAGCAATGCGCCTCCGCCTCCCTTAATGAGAGACAGACCGGGACCTACTTCATCCGCACCGTCCACGGCAAGATCAAGCATTGCGGTTTGGTCAAACGTAGTCATCGGAATGGATAACGCAACTGCTAGTTCATGACTTGCCTGTGAGGAGGCGATGCATTGAATCCTCAAACCATTGCTGACACGCTGCGCCAATTTCCGTATAAACAGGGTCGCTGTGGTTCCTGTGCCTAGCCCTACTGTCATGCCATCTTCGATAAAATCGACGGCGCGTGTTGCAGCCAGCAGTTTCCCGTCCGTGGGTGTCATGGTGCAATGGTAGATGATACGGACCGCATCCTATTTCGCAGCTGACTTTTCAAGATGGCCGCCAAACTCATACCGCAAGGCGGAGAGAATCTTATTCGAGAAATCGGCCTCACCGCGAGAGCTGAAGCGCGTATAAAGGGCGGTCGTCAATATGGGCGTCGGAACGCCCTCGTCGATCCCTGCCTTGATTGTCCATCTGCCTTCGCCGGAATCCGACACATGCCCGCTAAACTTCGATAGCTGCGGATCTTCCACGAGGGCTGTCGCAGCAAGGTCAAGAAGCCATGACGAGATTACACTCCCACGTCTCCAGACCTCCGCAACGTCGGTCAAATTGAAGTCATATTGGTAGAGATCCGGATCACGCAAAGGTGTCGTCTCCGCATCGATCTCTTCAGTGTGCTTGCCGATATTTGCAGCGCGCAGCACACCCAGGCCCTCTGCGTAGGCTGCCATCATGCCATACTCGATTCCGTTATGTACCATCTTCACAAAGTGGCCGCCGCCATTGCTACCGCAGTGGAGGTAGCCTTCTTCGGATGTGCCACCCAGCGTCTCGCGACCGGGCGTCAGCGCGATATCTCCCTTGCCCGGAGCGATCGCCCTGAATATCGGATCTAAATGCTGCACGATCTGCTCGGCGCCACCAATCATCATGCAGTAGCCGCGTTCCAGACCCCAAACTCCGCCGCTGGTGCCCACATCAACGTATTCAATACCTTTCTGAGCTAATTCCTTGGTACGTCGAATGTCGTCGACGTAGTAGGAGTTTCCGCCATCAATCAGAATGTCACCGGCATCCAGATGCGGAACGATCTGCGCTATCGTCTCTTCGACTGCACCTGCAGGAATCATCAACCACACGGCGCGCGGCTTTACCAATTTGGAGATCATCTCTTCGATCGAAGAGGAAGGCGTGATGCCTTTATGGTTGGCGGTCTCCTCAACAACTTTCGGGGACCGATCGAACACGACGCATTCGTGTCCGCTAGCTCCTAGACGCTGAGCCATGTTGGCTCCCATTCGTCCCAAACCTACCATTCCAAGCTGCATTGGACCGCTCCTGAACTCATTTTGACTACTGGCCCACATACATGGTGATATGCCAGGCAATGCACCTAGCAAGGATCATTCCGGCTTGACGGTAATCGTGATGTCGCGGTCCACGTGAGTGTCAAACTGACTAATGTTCTTTTTCTTCGATTGCTGCCCACGAAAGACTGCCCATACATCGTAATCGACGTCGCCACCAATACGTTTGAAGCTAAACCGGCCACTTCGATCGGTCAGGTACGTTACTACGCTATGTGTACCGCTGTTCTCGAGGTACACGACTGCTCCGCGGAGTGGCTCATGACGTGCATCTTGAACAACACCAGACAGATCTCGTAGCGGCTGTTGCGCATACAGTCCATATACGCCAGAGATCATAAGCAGCAGGCCGCAGGTACCGCTCCTTGTTACTGCAGCTACCGTTCCAGAGATCAAGCGGCTGCCTTTCTGCAATGATCCATCATGCTCTCCCACGTACTCTCACTGAGATGCTTTCAACTGCATAGCGCTGCAGGAACTTGGCCAAAAAACGGCAACAAATGGGTTCACAATAGCAGGTGCTGTGCGTCTCTCAAACTGGCATTCCAAATCGCAGACCTTTAGTCCGAACTACAGCACCGGAAGCATCGTTCTTCGGAGCTCGTTCTTTTGAGCATAGAGGAATCTCGTGTTGCCCGTACGAGGTTTGCCCTTACTCGAACGGCATCCGCAACTACATCGATGTCACGCTCAGTGTAGCTTGATCACAAGAGTGTCGCAGCGCGTACCGGCTGCGTCCCTCTGGTTCTTTCAAGGAGGAACTTGTGCCGGCAAAGAAGGATGAATCTGCCGAAATCATCTCTGCGGCAGGCCACGATGTTCGCATCAGCCACCCTGAGAAGCTCTACTTCACAAGAGAAACACGCCTTACCAAGCTCGATCTTGTGCGCTATTATCTCAGCGTTGCCCCCGGCGCCCTGACCGGCATTCGAGACCGCCCCATCGTTCTCAAACGCTTCGTCAACGGTGCAGAGGCAGAGCCCTTCTACCAGAAGCGTGCGCCCTCAGATCTCCCCCATTGGCTGCGAACGGTTACGCTGTCGTTTCCATCGGGCCGCACCGCGGAAGAGGTCGTCGTTGATGATGATGCGGGTCTGGCATGGATCGTAAACCTCGGTTGCATTGAACTCCATCCTCATCCGGTCCGATCCGCCGATCTTGATCATCCGGACGAACTGCGGGTTGATCTGGACCCTGGACCGGGTGTCGGCTGGTCCGATGTCCGTCTGGTCGCGCTTGAGGTCCAACAGCTTCTCGACGAGGTGGGCCTTTGTGGCTGGCCGAAGACCAGCGGCTCTCGCGGCATGCACATCAACATCCGCATCGAGCCTCGCTGGACCTTCACCGAAGTTCGCCGCGCCGCGCTCGCGCTCTCGCGTGCCGTCGAGCGCCGCGCTCCCACTCTCGCGAGCTCTAAATGGTGGAAGGAGGAGCGTCACGGTGTCTTCCTCGACTATAACCAGAACGCCAAAGATCGCACCACATGCTCGGCGTATTCGGTACGCCCGCTGCCGGACGCCCGCGTCTCCGCTCCGCTCACATGGGAAGAGGTCAGCGCCTGCGAGCCTGCGGACTTTACCGTGCTCACCATGCCGTCGCGCTTTGCCGCGATCGGGGATCCTCACGCCGCAATGGATAGCGCACCGGGTTCGCTGGACCAGCTCCTTGCCCTTGCCGCTCGGGATGAGACAGAGGGTCTGGGCGACGCTCCCTGGCCACCGCACTTCCGAAAGACAGAGGGCGAGGCGCCGCGTGTCGCTCCCTCACGTGCCCGTTCCTCAGCCGCAAAGCCCTTCTCGCACCAACTTGGTGAGGGCTTCGGCACGCAACGGTTTCGCAAGCGCTCAGCCGCCCTTGAAGGGCCGCCGCAAGCAGACGCGTCAGTCTCTCAAACCGAGCATCCTGCGGAAGAAAAGGCCCCTCGCAAACCGCGCGTCTCAAAGCAGCCCCTGATCACTATTGCGAACTCACCGGACAAAGCCGCCGCCGAAGCCGGTCTCGAGCGATGGCGATCCGCTCATTCGGAGGCGGCCGCCTATCTCGCGATTGATGATGTTTTGGTTGACCGCATGCGCGGTCGCTCGTATGTCTGGTACCGCGTTCGGCTTAACCTTCGCCACGTGCCGGAGTCGTTGCGACCCCTGCAGCAGACACCTGATCCAGACGACGATCCCACTCGCGAGTAGCTTTCCTGCGCAACATTCACCAGACCTCTTGAGAGCGGGTCTTACCGTTCCTTGGGGAAAATCTCCATCAGCTCCTGCGGGCTAACTACCTCCAGCTGCGCATAGGTGCAGTCCGCCACCTTTTTGTCCGTGCGCCATCGCCGAAACTGAGCCATGTGCCGAAACCGGTCGCCTTGCATGTGTTCGTAAGCCACTTCCACTACCAACTCAGGCCGTAGCGGAACCCACGACAGATCCTTTCCCTGGCTCCATCGGCTCTGTCCTCCAGGCACCCGCTGCTCTCCCTCCGCCATGGCTTGACCCCACGGATGCTGGCCTGATGAGTTCTGTCGATACGGTGTCAGAAATTCCACCAGCTCTCTCCGTTTCACCAGCGTAAAGCTTGCGCAGACCCCCACATGCTGCAGCGCACCGGCCTCATTGAAGAGACCCAGCAGCAGCGATCCAACGGCCGTACCCTCACCACCCTTATGCCAACGGAACCCGGCGACAACGCAGTCACAGTCTCGCTCGTGTTTCACCTTCAGCATCGTGCGCCTATCTGGCTCATAGAGCCCCTCGATCGATTTGGCCATGACGCCGTCCAGACCTGCACCCTCAAAGCGACGAAACCAGTCCTCCGCAAGGCCGGCATCGCGCGTCATGGGAGTAACGTGAATTGGAGCGGCGACGCCGGCGAGTTCCTTCTCCAACTGCTCGCGCCGGCGTTCAAATGGCTCCAACATCAGGTTGCGATCGTCAATCGCAAGCACATCAAAAAACACGATAGAGGCAGGCGTCTGCTCCGCGAGAAGACGAACTCGAGAAGCAGCCGGATGAACGCGTAGTTGCAGCGCGTCGAAGTCAAGTGCACTCTCATGCGCAATCACAATTTCGCCGTCAAGAACGCATCGCAGAGGAAGCTGCCTGCGCACCTCTTCAAGGAGTTCAGGAAAATAACGGTTGAGCGATTTGCCATCCCTGCTTTGCAGTAGAACCTCATCCCCGTCGCGAAATACGAGCACGCGAAATCCGTCCCACTTTGGTTCGAAGATCCAGGCTCCCTGTTTAGGGATAGCAGCAACGCGTTTTGCCAGCATCGGAGCCACGGGTGGAACGATCTCAAAAGCCATGGTGGTTAGATCCTTAAGTGTCCGCTCGGCAGATTCGCATTCAACAAAGAAAGAGGCAGGAGCTTCCGCTCACGCCTCCTTGTTTCATCTTTGTAGGAACTGTATCGCACCCAATCAAGCGTTCTACTTGGGTGTTGTGTCCTGAACTTTTTGCTTCTCTTGACTCAACTTGTCCGATGTATCCATCTTCGTCTCGCGTGTTTTATCGGTCACCTTGCTCGTCTTCTCAGCTTTTGGGTCGAAGACCTTCTGCACGCCTTCTTTGGACTTATCGTAGGCTTTTACGGAAGTTTCCTTCGTTTTGTTGACCGCTACCGTTCCACCCTCTTTCGTCTTATCGGCGGCTTTGGCAGTTCCACTCTTTGTGTCAGTTGCAGCCGTCTTTGTCGCGTGTTTCGTCTTGCGATATGACTTTTTCGTAGTCTTCTTCACCGCGTGTCCGGTATCGGACGCTGCATCCTTTGTGTCTGTACCCGCGTTATGCATATCCTGGCCGGCAGTTTGTGCATAAGTGGACGAAGGCATCATCAACGCCGACGCGACAGCCAATGTAGCGACGCTATAAATAAAGCGAACAGTTTTCATAGTCTGCTATGGAATGCCTTTCATGAATTGATTGCGTTACTTACGTTCTAAAGAGTACACGTTTGGTCCTGCTTGCAGCCGTTCGGCGACAACGCATACCGTAATTTCATCATGATGATCTAAGCTGGACTAGCCCGAAGTAGAGAGTGATTCTTGTTTTATTCGCTTGTCCGAAGATGCTCAAGTGTTAAACGAACGATATGCCTTCTATGAAGTTAGCGGCTACTTTCAAGACGGGAAAGTAGACAGCTTTTACAAACCAGGCCCAGATGCCTTCCTATACAACAAGGAACTCAGAGAGTCAGCTTACTAGGCCTAGTCTCATCATGTTTTAGGCGTAAAGCTAAGATGAAGGTTAAGGTTGTGATTGCCTCGGCAGCCTACTTCTCTGCGATGTCTGTATTCACATCCACATCATGGTCCTTCTTGTACATCTTGGCATTCTCAGATTTAGCCTCAGCATCGTACTTGGCGGCTTTTGCCCGATCGATTAGTGCGTTTCCGGCGTCCTTTACATTTCCCCAGGCCTCCCGGGCTGATCCCTCGAGTTGGTCTTCCTTGCCGGCCACCTTCAGATTTTCGTTACCGACCAAAGCTCCCGCGGCCTCTTCTACGTGGCCACCAGCCTTCTGCAAGACACCCTTGATGTTGTCTGAATTCATGGCGTTGTGCCCTCCATAGAAGCATTGGGTGCATTCGGGGTTGGTAGGGTTGGCCGACCGGCACTCAGCTGCCCGAGGTGTTTTGGTTTGCGTGCATCTCCTGCGAGTACTGGCAGCAGGACAGTGTCTCAAGCGAGCCGTGGAGAAGCGAAGAGATAAGACTATCAATGGGAACGTCGCCCGGCTCTGCAACTTTTGGGGCAGAGCCGCTGCGCTAACTAGTTATGTCGCTCCTCAAAGTCTCGGCAGAGTATTGCAAACAGAGGCGGCATGAGTCGCCCACCAAGGAGCTCCTCCCATGATCCATGATCTAGTTCTCGCCGCGGTATTTCTCGGAATGATCATCGCCCCAGCGCTTCTCGCCATGCGCTCCGGCCGGGAGGAAAAAGACGCTCTGTGATTCATCTGCTTCCTGTGGTTCGGGCCAGGGACACCTGTTGCCGGCCGACACCGCAGACTATTGCCCAGCGCATTCCCGGTCTCGCTTTCAACTTCAGTTCCATTCTGCCCCATCGCGTCAACGGGCTCTTGAGCGAGGCAGAAAGCCAGCACGACACCCTTCGATGCTCCCCTCGAATTCGTCGTATAACCTCCACTCTCACCCCGCTTTATTCCACCGCACTCGCAAGCTGAGAACAAGGCCGTCTCCCACAACAGAGGAGGCGGCCTTCTTTCGTGCACTCGACTTGTTCCGTCGATCTACCCCCGCAGCGCCATCTGTTCCGTCATGATTTGTGTTAGGTCCGGTTTCTTTAGCCCGTGCTCGCGCTCGTTGAACTCATCGACTTTACTGGACCAGTTCATCGAGCAGAACTTCGGTCCGCACATCGAGCAGAAGGCTGCCTCCTTATAGTAGTCGTCCGGCAACGTCTCGTCATGCATCCCGCGTGCCGTCTCCGGGTCCAGCGACAGCGCGAACTGCTTGTCCCAGTCGAACGTATAGCGCGCATGGCTGATCGCGTCGTCGCGGTCCTGTGCGCCGGGCCGATGCCGCGCGATATCTGCCGCATGCGCCGCGATCTTGTAGGCGATGATCCCGTCCTTCACATCCTTTTCGTTCGGCAGACCCAGATGCTCCTTCGGCGTGACATAGCAGAGCATCGCCGCGCCGTGCCAGCCGATCATCGCTGCGCCGATAGCGCTTGTAATGTGGTCGTATCCAGGCGCAATATCCGTTACCAGAGGCCCGAGGACGTAGAACGGTGCGCCATCGCAGAGCTCCACTTCCTTCTCCACCTGCTCCTTGATCTTGTCCATCGGTACGTGACCCGGACCCTCGATCATCACCTGTACATCGTCTTTCCACGCCTGCCGTGTCAACTCGCCCAGCGTCTTCAGCTCGGCAAATTGGGCCTCATCACTAGCGTCCGCCACCGATCCCGGCCGCAGCCCGTCGCCCAGCGAGTAGCTCACGTCGTACTTCGCCATGATCTTGGTGATCCGGTCGAAGTTCTCGTAGAGGAAGTTCTGTTTATGATGCGCCGTCATCCATTGCGCCAGGATCGCCCCGCCCCGGCTGACGATCCCAGTAATCCGCTTCGAGACCAATGGGATGTACTGCACCAGCACGCCCGCATGAATCGTGAAGTAGTCCACACCCTGCTGCGCCTGCTCTTCGATTACTTCAAGATACAGGTCGATGTTCAAGTCCTCAACCCGCTTTACCCGCGATAGCGCTTCATACAAGGGGACTGTGCCGATCGGCACCGGACTATGCCGCAGAATGGCCTCGCGAATCATGGGAATATCGCCGCCCGTGGACAGGTCCATCACCGTATCCGCGCCGTAGTGCACCGCGGTATGTAACTTCCGCAGTTCTTCATCTACATCGCTTAAAATCGCCGAGTTGCCGATGTTCGCGTTGATCTTGCAGAGGCTCTCGACGCCGATCGCCATTGGCTCAAGCTCAGGATGATTGATGTTCGCCGGGATAATCATCGTCCCTTTGGCAATCTCGCTCCGCACCAGCTCCGCCGCGATCTTCTCCTTCTGAGCTACGAAAGCCATCTCTTCGGTGATTAGGCCCTTGCGCGCAAAGTGCATCTGGCTCATGTTCGAGTCGCCAGTTCGAGCCGCCTCTTCCTTGCGCTTTACGATCCAGTCTGCACGGCCCGTCGGCACGCGATAGCCGCTCCCGCCCGCATGATGGCCGTTCCCGTTTGCAGGTCGCGACCCGTCCTCACTCCCCACACGTCCTTTACCATTTCCGCTCATGCGCCAACCCCCTGCCGAGATACAAAATTTCCCGCGATCGACGGCATTCTAACGATCCGCGGCTGCTCAAACTATACGCCGCCCGCACAGCCGAATTCTTCTCGTGGAGCGTCGACGCCTTCCTGTAGACTCCTCACATCCATGCAGACACAAAGCTCGGCGGGGATTCGCTCCCTTGTCATCCTGATGATTGAATCCGAACAGCCCGAAGGTATCTCCTCGCGCAAACTCGTCGTGGAAACGGCCAAGCATAACGTCATCACCGCCTATCAACCCGAGACCGGCATCGCCCTGCTCCGCCGCTTTCCGGACATAGACGCCGTCCTGATTCACGCCACAGTTCTCGATCATCTCCCGCTTATCCCCCAGGTCCGCGAGATCAATCCGGATGTGCCAATCATCGTTGCGACGCCGCGACCCGCCGATCACTACGAGGGTGCGACGTACACCGTGCCCTCGCACGCGCCGCAGCAGCTCCTCGACCTTCTTGCACGTGTTTTCGGGATCTCCAAGAGTACGGACGATACCTAGACTCCTAGCAACATTGCAGGCGCGCCACTACGGCAGGGAAGTGCCGGAAGTCGTAAACTGAAGAAGTTATGTCCTTAGCTTCACGCAAAAATCACACCGGCATCATCGTTGCGACCATCATCATCGTTGCGACGATTGCGTGGCTTGGCTTTACCGGCCAGCGCGAGAACAAGAGCTACTACGTCACCATTGCCGAGCTCAATGGCCTTGGCAATAAGGCCTACACACGCCACCTGCGCGTCGCCGGCAACGTCCAGCCCGGCTCTATCCACCGCGTCGGTCCTGGTGCCGACTTTACCCTGCTCGAACAGGGTAGGACCCTCCGCGTCGACTATCGCGGCTCTGAGCCGCCGCCTGACACCTTCAAGGACGACGCCCAGGCTCTTGCGGTTGGAACCTTCGGCCATGATGGCGTCTTCCACGCCACGCAGATCCAAGCCAAGTGCGCCAGCAAGTATGCCCCGGCCGACATGAAGAAGCCGCAAGCCAAGCCGGTGGCGGCCGCCGTCCTGCCCGCGCGTCCCTAGTTCATGTGGGTTGCTTCTCCTTATGAAAAGAAGGCGGGCGTCTGCATGCCGCTTTATACTTCGACTGTGACTACCGCCTCGACAGCACCCGCCATCGAGATCACCGATGTCGCCCATATCTTTGGCTCCTTCGCCGCCCTCCGCCGCTGCTCCGCCACACTTCCGCAAGGAACTATCACGCTCCTTCTGGGAGAAAATGGGGCCGGCAAATCCACGCTCCTCCGCCTCATCGCCGGCCTCGGGATCCCGTCGCGCGGTTTGATCCGCGTCTTCGGTGAAGATCCGCGCCTGCTGCGTAGCCGGGTCGCCTATGTCAGCCATAGCACCATGTTGTACGACGAACTCACGGCGATGGAGAACCTCCGCTACTTCGCGACGCTGCAGACCATTGGTCCTACCTGCGCGTGCAGTTCGGGATCACCTGAGATGGCGCTTCGCGCCGTCGGTCTTGACCCCGCCCTCACTCGTCCCGTCGGCCAGTTCTCGCAGGGCATGCGCCAGCGCACAGCCCTGGCTCGAGCCATCCTGACCGACCCCGATCTCCTTCTGCTCGACGAACCCTTCTCGAACCTCGACGTCGCCGGCGTTCGCAGCATGATTGATCTTCTGCTCGACTTCCGCACCTGGCCCAGCAAAACCTCGCCCGCCGGTCGCACGATCCTCCTCACGACACACCAGGCCGATCTCGTCCGCACCGTTGCCGACAGCATCCTCACCCTCGCCGGTGGCACCCTCACCGCCGAGATGCCCGTGAGTCTCTCCGCATGACCCGGCAGGAGGCGTCCAGTCACAAGACCAACGCCGCCCGCACCCTTGTCGCTCTCGGCATCTCCTACCAGCTTCGCGCCTATGAGGTTGACGAGTCGGACCTCACCGCCGTCTCCGTCGCCCGCAAGATCGGCCTCCCCGCCGAACAGGTCTTCAAGACCCTTGTTACCCGCGCCGCCTCCGGCGCACATCTCTTTGCCGTCATCCCCGGCGATGCTGAACTCGATCTGAAAAAACTCGCCACAGCAGCCGGCGAAAAGCGCTGCGAACTCGCGCCGCTCAAGGAAGTCGAGCCCCTTACCGGCTATGTACGCGGCGGTGTCACCGTACTCGCCGCCCGCAAACCCTTTCCGGCCTTTGCCGACGAGACCATCGAGCTCCACGAGGTCATCAGCGTCTCCGCCGGCCAGCGCGGCCTTCAGCTACTCCTGGCTCCAGGCGACTATCTGCGAGCCAACGCCTGCACGGTCGCCGACCTCACCAAAGCGCACGGCGGAGCATGATCTTCCTCCGCCACACCCTGAGCCATCTCGCGAAAGACCTTCGGCTGGAGTGGCGTTCGCGCGAGAGCATCAACGGCGTCCTCTTCTTCGCGCTCCTCGTTGTCATCGTTGTCTCGCTTGCCTTCGATCCGACCTCCAATCCCACGCTCGCCCGCGAGATAGCCGGCGGCATTCTCTGGATCGCCATTCTCTTCGCCTCTGTAAACGCCTTAAGCGGCTCCTGGCTTCGCGAGCAGCGCAACGGCGTCCTTGACGCGCAGCGCCTCGCGCCCTCGGCTCCCGCCGCCCTATTTCTGGGCAAGGTTTTGGCCAACTTCCTTTTCGTCTCCGTCGTTGAGCTGGTCCTCGCCCCCGTCTTTGTCGTCTTCTATAACCTTCATCCGCTTGGCAATACCTGGCTTCTCGCCCTCATTCTTCCGCTGGGGACTTGGGCTTTGGTCGTCAACGGTACCTTCTTTGCCGCACTCAGCCTGCGCGCCCGCTCGCGCGAGCTCCTGCTTCCGCTTCTCCTTCTGCCGATCATTCTTCCCGCCCTGCTGGGCTCCATCCAGGCCACCGGCGGCGTGCTCACCGCCGAGCTCGACCCCGGCTACATCGCCTTCTGGATCCGCGCGCTCGTCGCCTACGACATCATCTTCACCACCGTCTCCCTCCTGCTCTTCGGCACGGTCCTCAACGCCGAGTAGGCCTTGCCTCCATCGCACCAATGTCCTCCAAAGGATCGAGGCCGCTCCTTCGTCTCCCGCGATAAACTAGGCACACTGTGCCGCTTGCCCATACAGCCGACCGCCCCAAGCTTCCACCCGCCCTCTTGCTGGGCTTCGTTGCGTCCTCGCTGATCCTTCTTTACGGCGCTCGTCTCGCCCTCTTCGTCGCCCCTACAGAAGCCACGATGGGCAACGTCCAGCGCATCTTTTACTGGCACGTCCCCGTTGACTTCGGCGCGCTTCTGTTTCCCTATGTGAACCTTGCTGGATCTGTCTGGCTCCTCGCAATTCGCAACAAAAATCAGGCACAAGCTCTCATGGCTGACGCCCTTGCCCTCGCCGCCGCCGAACTCACCCTGCTCTACACCTCACTCGGCCTTGTCACGGGCATGCTGTGGGCCCGGCCCGTCTGGGGCATCTGGTGGACATGGGACGCACGCCTGACCACGTTCCTCCTGCTCTGGGTACTGTATGCGGCCTATTTGATCCTCCGCCGCTTCTCCGGCTCCGGACAAGCCTCTGTCCAGACCGCCACCCTCTCTGCAGTCCTCGGCATCTTTGCCGCGATCGATGTCCCGATTACCTTCATGTCGATCCGCTGGTGGCGCACCCAGCACCCCGCCCCCGTGCTCACCGGTGAAGGCCACCTCGACTCCTCCATGGTCCCCGCCTTCCTGGTGAATCTTGTCGGCTGGCTTTGCTGGGGTGTCTGCCTGCTGTGTCTTCGTTACCTGCTGGAACGCCGCCGCCAGCGCCTCGCCGAGGCTGAAGCGCTCCGCTCGATCGATCTCCCCGTGGAGGCGACTCGTTGACCCTTCATCAGCTCTTCGATCTCTCCACCATGGAGCATCGTCACCTGCTTGCCTCGTACGGTGCCGTGCTGCTTCTGCAGATTGGCTACGCCGCGTGGGTCTTTTATAGCTTCTTCGGCCGGCCACGCTCGTAGTCGTCTCTCTCCGGCCCGTCTGCACTACACTCACCCAAGTGCCCCACACCTGCCACAGCCTGCTCGCCGCGACATCTCTTCTGAGCGCCCTTCTAACCGGCTGCAGCCGGCACAATTTTCCGGATGTTCCGCCGGACTATCGCGAGTTCGCCTACATTGCCAACTCTAGCGCAGGCACAGTCAGCGTCCTTGACCTTGTCTATCTCCGCCCCGATCACACCCTTAAGGTCGGCGATGGCCCCATGGCTCTCGCCGCCAACCCCGTCCGCAACGAGATCTACGTCGTAAATCGAAACTCTGCCTCCATCTCGGTTATC